>JAMDCS010000120.1 GCA_023488835.1 Candidatus Bathyarchaeota archaeon | reverse complement strand
TGCGGTGATGTTGTAAAAACGAGATGAAAGTTGTTGCTTCATGGAGCGGCGGAAAAGACAGCGCCTACGCATACTACTTGGCAACCCAGCAAGGCCACCAAGTAATCAACCTGTTAACTATGATGATGAGCGAATCCAAATCAAACTTCCACATGATACCCTCAGGCATCCTCGACGCGCAGGCGGAAGCCATCGGGATTCCCTTGATCAAAAAGACAACTACCCCGCAGACATACGAGAAAGACTTCAAAGCGGTTTTGCAGCAGTGCAAGGCAAAGGGCGCACAAGGCTTAGTGACAGGCGACATCTACGAGGTCGCTGGGCATGAGGAAGGCTGGCTTGGACGAGTCTGCAAAGAAGTCGGCTTAACCCCAGTCAAGCCCCTTTGGATGGGCGATACAAAAAAAATCTACCTCGACTATCTCAAAACAGGCTTCAAAGCAACTGTGGTGCGCACCAAACTGGATTTGCTTGGCGTGGAGTGGCTTGGAAGAGTGCTGGACCGCAAATTCTACGATGACATCCTAAAACTCGGCAACGTTGACGCATGCGGCGAAGGCGGCGAATACCACACCGTCATAACCGACGGCCCCACATTCAAGAAAAAGATTGAAATCCAAGAAACGCAGAAGCATAAGCTTGAGGGCGGCTTTGGATACTTGGAAATCAAGAAATTCAAAGTTGTGCCCAAGTAAAGGGAAACCCAATGGATGTACTAATCGCAAATAACGAGTTGAAAGCAAAAGCCTTCCTCGACGAAATAGAAGCTAAAAAACCCCTCTTCATCTGCACCATAGCCACGACCGAAACTGGGAAAATCCCGGGGTTATCCGCGGCTGGCGCAAACCCAGACTTCACCGACTTCACCCCGCCCGCAGACGCCGAACTTTTGCTGCTGGGCAAATGCAAATCCATCCGAGGCGTCCCCATCACTCCCGACGGCATTCCGACACCTGGCTTGATTACCCTGTCAGCACTACATTTAGCCGACATACCTGTGCTTGTTGTTAACGGCGGCGTGAAGGTTAAGCCGCAGATTCCCTATGTGGATTTAGGCGGCAACTCTGGACGTGACATCCGCACAGGCAACTCAGTCGATAACGTGGAAGAAGTCATTGAGCGAGCCAAGATTCTTGGCGAACAATTAGCTAAAGCCTCTGATTATTTGGTTATTGGCGAGAGTGTTCCAGGCGGCACCACAACCGCGCTCGGCGTCCTATCAGCATTAGGCGTGAACGCACAGGGCAAAGTCAGCAGCACCCTGCCCGAGAACCCGCATAACTTGAAGGCTGAGGTGGTTGCGGCTGGCTTGAAAGCGGCAGGCGAAAAATTCGGCAGCCTAAAAAACAACCCCATAAAAGCGGTTTCCTGCGTTGGCGACCCTATGATGGCTGCTATGGCGGGTTTAGTCATCGGCGGCGCTATGCAAGCGCCTGTTTTGATGGCCGGCGGAACCCAAATGACAGCGGTTTTAGCAATAATCAACGCTTTGAACCCTGAGGCACTCTGTAACGTAGCTGTGGGCACCACACGGTGGGTAGCAAAAGACAAATCCTCCGACATCTGCGGTATTGTTAAGCAGTTCTGTAAGGTGCCAGTTTTGGCAGCGGATTTAGATTTTGGTCCCTCGAAGTATCCAGGGCTCCGAATCTACGAAACTGGGCTCGTGAAAGAAGGGGTTGGGGCAGGCGGTGCTTCCATTGCGGCTATGGCGAAGCTTGGCGGTGGAGTCACGAAGGATATACTTCTTAAGGAAATAGAGCGTAACTATGCTCTACTGATGGGCATAAAGTGACACGGGCTTGGTCGTTAAAGAACTAAAAAACCTTCTATCTTTCTTAACCGTTTTTCCAGTCGCCATGGACAAAGACATGCTTACTGATTGTGCCCGTAACATGTGGGCTTTCCCCTTAATCGGCGCCTTCATCGGCTTGCTTGCTGGGTTGTTCGGTTGGGTGGCGTACCATTTCTTGCCCGGCATCGTGGTGGGCGCTTTGGTTTTGGCGTTGCTGTTGTGGATGACTGGGCTGCATCATATGGATGGGTTGCTGGATTTTGGCGACGGCGTCATGGCACATGGCACATTTGAGCATAAAATCGAGGTTATGCATGACCAGTTAACGGGCGCTGGCGGCTTATCCTTAGGCATCCTAACCATCCTCATCACTGCTCTATCTATCGGGCAACTAGACAGCAGAATCATTCTTCCCGGCATCCTTGTCGTGGAGTTGTCGGCTAAGCTTTCGATGGTTGTGGCTGCTTGGGCAGGCAAATCTGTCCACCAAGGCATGAACTCGCCGTTTCTGGAAGCTATGCATGGTCGTGGTGGCAACTGGCGTTTACTTGTGGCACTGGTGATTTCTTTGGTGATAGCCGTGCCTTTGTTGCGTTGGGCAGGCATCTTTATTGTTTTGGCAGCAGTTATTACTGGTTTAGTAATGGTTGTGGTTGCGCACAAGCACTTTAACGGTGTCACAGGCGACGTTTTTGGAGCCACAAACGAGTTGACGAGACTTGTTTGTGTGGTTGTCTTGTTGGCGTTGGTGACTGTATGGTAGTTGCATTGGTTATGGCAGGCGGCAAAGGCACCCGCATGAAACTCGGCCAAGAAAAACCACTCATCAAAGTCTGCGGTAAACCCGTCATCGAGTACGTGCTCTCTGCGCTAAAGGATGCTAAAAAAATCGATTCAATCATCGTTGCCACAACCAACTGCACACCCAAAACCACAAAGCTCATGAAACAACTCGGCGTCCAAGTTATAGAAACTCCGGGCAAAGACTACGTTTCCGACATGGGCTACGTTGTCCAAACTCTCAAGCTGGGCGTTTTTTTAGCTATCGCAGCTGACCTGCCGCTGGCGAGGGGCGAAATGATTGATGCTGTCGTGGAACGTTACGAGCGCTGCGGCAAACCTGCATTGACGGTTGCGGTTCCGCTGGAAACCAAAGCCAAGCTGGGTATGTGCATCGAGTACTCCTTCAAAATGGACGAAAAAGATGTGGTTCCAGTAGGAATCAATGTTATCGATGGGCACAAGCGGTATGGCGACGAGTGGCTCGACCAAGACATCTACCTCCTAAACCACCAGGAACTAGCCGTAAACATCAACACGGTGCAGGAACTGCAGTTGGCAGAACGATTACTGTCCCAAAAAAAGTAGCAAGGGATCTGTTGCTCTGTCGACCTACCCTGGCTATGTCTCCTAATTGTTTAGTTCTAAGTTGGGTCAGTCCCCGTTTTTTGAAAATAAATTACGCTCTCAGCGCTGCTTGTGGCGGCTTGCACAACCAGAAAGCAACCTAAACTCAACCCAGATAACGAAATGCAATATGCACAGCAACCTGCTGGTTGTTGTTGTGGTATAGAGAGTTATCCGCCACAACTAAAGAAAAAACAAACATCAAGAAACTAAACATGTTGTCAATTCGACATACAATCCGACTTCCAAACATTGGGCTCAATCGCTGGATTTAACTGACGCAACAAAAATAAGTAACCAATTGCTCAAAGTGAAAGGGTATGACACCTCCTAAAAAAGGGTTCAAAACAACAGACGAGTATATTGCCTCTTTTCCCCAGAACACTCAAGTTGTCCTGCAGCAAGTAAGGCAAGCCATCAAAGAGGCTGCACCACAAGCTCAAGAAGTCATTAGTTACAGTATGCCTGCCTTCAAACAGAACGGCATCTTAGTTTGGTTTGCAGCGTTCAAGAACCACATCGGATTTTTCCCGAAAGTGTCAGCCATGGAAGCCTTCAAAAGGGAGTTGTTCCCTTATCAAACAAGCAAGGGCACCATAAGGTTTCCTTTAGATGAGCCAATCCCAGTTGACCTTGTCCGGGAAATAGTGAAGTTCCGAGTCAAAGAGGACAAGACTCAGAATTAACTTTACAGTTCAGCTTTCGGTTGCCTGCTAGCTAAGACTTCTTTTAGAGTTGCCTGCATTTTTCTGGCGTCCACATCCAGAATCGGCGATTCGCAAATCATTGTCGGATGCAACCCAAAATCCGCAATCACCTCTGCGAGCATGCGGAAGTCTGGTCCGTACCTTTCTTCGTCAAGGGTGTGGTGGCGTTTTTCGCCTTGGCTTGAGAATTCGATTTTTGAGAAGTGGCAATGCATGCTTCTGAGGGCTTCGGTGCCGAGCTTTTCTTCGACTTTTTCGGCTATGACGCGGAAGTCCTCGACTTTTTTGAGGGTTCCTTGGTGCAGGGCGTGGAGGTGCCCCCAGTCGATGACGAGTTGGGTGCCTTCGACTTCTTGATTAATTGTAAGGATTTCGTCTATGGTGCCGACTTGGAATTTTCTGCCCATGGTTTCGGGTCCCAGCTTCACTTTTAAGCCAAGACTTTTCATTTCGGCGTTGACTTCTTTTAGGGCAGCGACGGCGTTTTTGAAGGCAAAACTTTTCTCTACCTTGCCATAGAAGCCTGTGTGAAAAACCACGACGTACGCTCCCATCCAATCAGCCGCGGTTGCACATGCAATCAAGCGCCGTTTGCTGGCTTCCACAACCTCCTTCTTGCCTGACAAGTTAATGAAGTATGAGCCGTGCATGCTGAGCCGTACGTCATTTTTTCTTGCTTCTTCGCCGAGTTTTTGGGCGTCTTCTTGTTTCATCTGCGGTTTTGGTCCCCATCGGGAAGCCTGGTATTCGAAAGCGTCAAGTCCCTCCTCATGTAGGAGTTTTGGAACGTCGACTGTCGTTGCGCCCAGAAGCCTGAACATTGGTGGAACGCCTGCTGGGCCAAACCGAGTATGCTCTGCCATCATATCCCTTCCACCTTAAGGTTAGGTTGGCAATAACGTTTTCTGCCAAAACATTAAAAACTTAAAACATTTACAAAAAGTGGATTAAAGCTCCAGTAATTATTGCTGCAATCCAAACAATGAGCGTTGGCATCATGAATTTTTTTGCTCTAGTACACCCCATTGCTGAAGATGAAGCCGCAAGCCACATCCCCGAGTAAACAATTCCTGAGGTGATGGCAGCTGAACCTGCGATAATGTGTAACCAAGTGTTAAATGCGTACATGGGCTGTAGTGTCAATATCTTTCCAGAAATCTCCGGGAAAGCAGGAACCATTGTAACTAGGATAAGCACTATTTGCAGAATTAATCCGACAGTTGCCAAAATGCCGTGTCGTTTAAGGTTCTTTTTAGTGTTTATGCCTCTGACAAGCGGCAGTCCCAAAACTAACAAAAACAAGAGTGCAACCGCGGCTGATTGGATAATGGTGCCAAGCGGGTCAAGAGGCTCCAAAACGAACGGACTCCTCTAAAAAAATAAGTGAAACTAGTTTTTAAACATTCTTAATTGCAGATTAAATAATTAAAATTGAAAAAATCCGACATTTTTACTTTGTCAACAGAAAAATCATGTGTGCGACCTGCAATTACTCCGACAATCTGGCGAAGTATCGTATACTATAATAATTGGCTTATTGTTGGGATGGACACAACAAAGTGCACGTAAACGGCCACCACTAAAATTCCGACAGTGATTGCCGCCAAAGCATAATCGCCCTTGTGCAACTTTAGCAGGTACAGGTTGGTGCGTTTCTTTGTGGCTCCCCACGCCCGCGACTCCATTGCTTCCGCCAGCTCCAAACTCCTGCGAATGGCACTTACAATCAACGGAATAAGTACAGGCACATAATTCCTTATTCTTTTAAGCAAACCGCCCTTTTCCAACTCCAACCCTCGAGCTTTCTGCGCATCCATGATTGTCTGGGCTTCTTCCGCCAAAACAGGCACAAAACGTACTGCGGTTGTGAATGCGAAGGCGAACTCGTAGGGCACGCGGGATTCTTCCAGTGCTAATCCCAAGTGGTCGGGCGAAGTGGTTAAGAAGAAAACCGAAAATGACTCAACGAGCACAACGAACCGCAGAGTCATCGCAGCCGCATTCTCGACGTTGAAAGCTGTCAAAACGTAGCCTGAAGTGAAATATGTCGTTCCAACATTGACAACGAAAATAAATATTGCCAGAAACGCTGCTCCACGCAACGAACGCAGCCACTGCCTCTGAACACGCGCCAGCAGAACAAAGGGAATTTGCATGAAGAACAAAACCAGCAGTGGAATAATCTGGTAAAAAATAATAGCCACCACGAAGATGGCGATGACGTAAACGAATTTTATTCTTGGGTCTAGGTTGTGGATTGGCGAGTAAACTTTTCTGAATCTTAAGCCGTCAAAAACGCTCATTTCAGCCTTTGCTCTCCTTGGCTTTTAGGATGATTGCTTTGGCTTCGTAAATGTCAATAACATCCTTGGGAAAACCCAGCGGCGCCAGTTTCGTGAAGACTTGCGCTATTTGCGGCAGAACAATCGACGACAACTCAAGCAATGCGGGGTCGGTAAGGATTTCTTTTCCTTCACCGTCGGCGACGATTTTGCCTTCCTTCATCAACACCACTCGGGGGTTACATTCCGCTACAAACTCCACATCATGCGTAACCGTAACCACAGTTTTCTTCTGCGTCTGCATCTGCATTATGAATTGGCGCAGCTTCTCCTTCTGCTCATGGTCCTGCCCAATAGTTGGTTCATCCAAAATCAAAGTTGAGGGGTCCCAAGCCAAAACTGAAGCCAACGCAACCCGCTTCCGTTCCCCTCCGCTAAGCAGGAAAGGCGAAGTTTTTCTGTACTGGGTTAACGATAAAAGGTTCAGTGCCCACGTGACCCGTTGCTCGATGACTTCTGGCGTGAAACCGAAGTTTTTGAGGGCAAATGCGATTTCTTCCTCGACGGTTTCGCTGAAGAGTTGGTGGTCGGGGTTCTGGAAAACGAAGCCGACGTTTCGGGATAGGGCTGCAACGCTTGATTTGGTGGTTTCAACGCCGTCCACAAGAACCTTGCCCTGCGAAGGCTTCAAGAGCCCGTTGAAGTGTTTGACAAGGGTTGATTTTCCCGCACCGTTCTGCCCCATTACAGCGACAAATTCGCCGTCTTGGACGGTTAGTGAGACGCCTTTTAGGGCTTCAACTTTGTTAGGATAAGAATACCTTATGTCCTGTGCCTCAATCATTTGGGCGACAGTTCCTCCAGCAGTTGGTCAGCTAATTCCTCTGAAGACAGCGGGGTTTTATCGCCTAGGTTTAAGCCGTCTTTTTTGAGCATCTGGTATAGCAAAGTTGCCTTTGGGATTCCAACACCGATTAAACGCGTTTCCTCTGAGTTGAGGATTTCTCGCGGGTCACCTTCAAAGCGGACTTTGCCCTCATCCATAACAATAAGATGGTTGGTGTACTTGGCCGTCAAATCCAAACGGTGCTCCACTAGGATAACGGTTATTCCCTGCTCCTTGTTTAACTTGTAGATTACCTCAAAAATCTTCTCAGCACTTAGTGGGTCAAGAAAAGAAGTCGGCTCATCTAACACGATAACTTCTGGCTCCATAGCCAAAACAGCCGCAATCGCCACCCGCTGCTGTTGCCCCCCAGAGATTTCATGCGGTGACCGCTCGCGTATGTCGTAGATGCCTGTTTGGTTTAGTGCCCAATCGACTTTTCTGCGCATTTCCTCTCGGGAAACGCCAACGTTCTCCAAGCCGAACGCCACGTCTTTTTCGATGGATAATGCAAACAGCTGGTTTTCTGGGTTCTGGAAAACTAAGCCCACATGCTTTGCCATCTCGTAGGTGTGATGCTTGAGCGTGTCGATTCCGGAAACAGAAATTTCGCCTTTTAATTCACCCTGATAAAAATGCGGAACTAATCCGTTGAAGCATCGGCACAACGTGGTTTTTCCGCAGCCGCTTGGACCCGTAATTAAAACAAATTCACCCTTCTCCACCTTAATCGAAACATCCACAATCGAGGGCTTTGTGGCCCCTGGATAGGTGTAGGTAAGGTTTTTTGTTTCAATTATAGCCATGTTTTTTGTGCCTGCTCACCTTAAGCGTGAGAGTTTGCTCATTTAAGCGTAGCTACCCAGTTTTGGCTATTTTCTGCCTCAAAAGCACAAGGCACTGTTTGAGCGCCGCTTGTATTTCGCCCTTGCCGCTGACTCCCGCAGCCATCGCGTGCCCTCCGCCGACACCTTCCAAGAACTCACCCAACGGCGCAGCAATGTCAACTCCCAAATGAACCCCTGCCAACTCATTAAATTGGCGTGTGCAACGCAGGCTCAACTCAACTTTCCCATTCTTTTTCCCTGCCACAGCCGACATGTGTGCCCCCAAATCAACTAGGGCTTTGGCAGCGGGCGCTTGATAGGCACTAACATGGGAGAGCGCAATAATCCAGCCTTCAACCTTTATGATTTTTGCCCTCTTGCAAGCCTTCAACTTTGCAACCCGCTCAGAAGGGTCAATGGGCAGGGCAAACTGCGCCAGCGTTTGCTGAGCATCTATCCCTTTTACAACCAGCTTAGCGATAATCTCAAAAGTCGGCGAATTAGCCAACGCAAAATGCCTCGTATCAAACGCTATGCCAACAAACAGTGCCTTAGCCTCGTTGAGGTTAGGCTCCACTTCTGCTTGACTAAAAAGACGGTAAATTAATTCGCAGTTAGCCGCAGCTTTTTCATCTACCATGCAGAACTTGCAGATTTGCATGGTTTCAGGGCTTGGCGCGTGGTGGTCGATGATTATTTTTGGCGAAGGCGATTTCCTTATTGTCTCAGCGACTTCGTCAAGTTGTTCGACGGTGTTCATGTCTAAGAGCACGATGGCTTCTGCCGATTCAATGTTGGGCTTAAGGTTCACAGTAATGGGCATATGCTCAAACAGTTGCTTAGCAGGTTTGTTGACGCCCTGTGGACAACCAATCTCAATAATAGCGTTGGGCAAAAACCGTTTGAGCAAACCTTGTAATGCGTAAGCGGAGCAAATCGCGTCAGCGTCTGCACTGCGGTGACATAGTAACAAAATAAACGATGCCTTTGTTTCCTCTAAAACTTGTATTAGTTGTTTGAAGCTCATTTTATCTTTCTCAGAAAGTTTTCAGCAGCGTTCTGCCCTTGGTTTGCAGCTTCCTTAACTATGGCGTCTGCGTCAACGTTTTTTGTTTGGGGTGATAAGACAAGGTTGATTTCAACGGTTACGTTTACCGGTTTTGTTCCTTCTGCTTCCACGCTGATGTCTAAGCGGTCGATTTCTTTGCTTGAGAGTTTGGATAGAACGTATTTTCTGGCAGCGTCTTCAGCGGTTTGGCATAAAAGTTCGATTTGCTCGGTAGTTAGCTCTGGGATGCCGAGCTCTACCACAAGCATTCACCTTAAGATAAGGGTTGACCAGAGACTGGACTTAGGTCTTCTTGCAGTTTTGTCTGGGCTTCTTTAACTTGGCTGCGTATGCGTTCTTCTTGCCTTGCCATAACCGTGCTTCTAGTGTCCAAAAGCGATTTGCGCTCCTCTAGTTCAGCGGTTACTTTTGGTTTCTCTGCCTTAACCAGCAATGACCCAATTGCCTTGTAGATAACTGCGTCATCCGCTGTTTTCTGCAACTCCTCTATTGTTTGGTCAACTTCGGTTTTTTCCATTTCAACCTGCTGCTTCTGCGCTAAAATCGACTGCAGAGTCTGCTGGAGCTGTTGGAGTCTTAGAAGCCTTTCTTGAACGTTAGGCGGTAATTTTGAAATTTCGTCACTCAAATTCTATTCCTTCCGTACCAGAAAAGAGAAGCGCTCTTAATTAAGCATTTCCAACCTAAAGCTGGATACTGGTATTGCAGAGGAAACAACCAAAAAACACCAAATAACCATCCTCATTTCTTTTTAGTCAAAATTCGAGAAGAAATAATGAGGCTGAGCGGGCTCTGGCGATAATTTCACAAAATAGCCACAGTTTAAAAAAAGCTTCTGCATTTGCTTTTTCTCCTTTAAGCCAGAGTCTCAGCAAACCCTAAGACTGAATATTCTCGTCTTCTAATTATCTTTTCCATAGGAATTGGGTTTGGTGCCATGGGAGTTGAACCCCTCTCAGTGTGGAGATGTCTCCCGCATCATCCTCTTTCTTGGTTCGAAAAAAAATATTACTGACAAATGTATGCTGTTTGGCGGAATCTACCATAGTTGGCGCTATCTTCCGCGTTCTATTTCCCTTCTTTTAAAGATGCAGGGCTTTCTTAAACTTTATAACTATATAGAAGTATGTCTTCAGAGACGAGTACTTCCGTTTAAGAGCGCTTGCTGTAATTTCGTTATTTCGCCTGTCTGGTGAACGTAGAATGGAACTCTCTCAGATACCTTAAGAGTATTTTAAGGTCGAGAAGGTATCCCTTATAGGAGTTTTCATAGACAATAAGCAAGCTATTCAAAAGATCTTAAAAACACTCGGTCTAGCACTTTTATAAATCGAATAACTTCCGATGGGAAAGTTGCGTTTCTCTCGGTCGTTATTACTCGCTAGGATAGAAATAGTAAGTAGCTCTCATTTTTGTCGTGAAGTTAAGGTAAGGGTTGCACTAAGGACAGCAAATACCGAAATACACACAAAACTATAAGTCATTGAATGTGTCGCATCCAACAAGAATCCAATTAATGGTGCAACAACTACTGTCGCCGTACGGTTCCAAAAAGACATCATTCCAAAACCTATCCCGCTTTTTTCCAGAGGCATAGTCTCAGCCATCAATGCAAATGCTAGAGGAGGTACTGCTGAAGCAAAAGCTCCAATTATTAGTACAATAGGTATCAATGGTAATCCATTTACGAAAATTAGAGTGAGAACACCACAAGTCATCCCGAACAAGCCTGCGACCATAATCGGTTTTCTTTTTCCATATTTGTCGGAGACCCATCCATATAAAGGAATGAAAAGCAATATGGAAACCATGTATAAGCTTGAGAGCGAACTTGCACTTACTATATTTAAGCTCTTGTAGGTCAGCAGTAAAGTCGGTGTCCATGTCACAAAAGCTGAGGATGCCATGCTGTAGAATAACCAAATTAATCCTATTTTCCAAGCTGCTTTATTCTTTACAAACTCCTTAACATAAGATTTGTTGCTTACACGTGATTCTATAATTAACCGGGTATCTTTGACAATTGCAAGGAAAAATATGCCGCAGAGGATTGCCCCAATTGTACTCAAGTAGAACGGTGACTGCCAACCCAAATATTGGTGCATTAATGGACCTATCAGGAACGCGATTATCGTAGCTAGAGGAAATCCAATCGAGAATATTCCCATCGCTAATCCTAACTCTCTACTTTTAAACCAGTGAGGAATTATCGAGGCCGTTCCAATTGTTAAGAAACAGCTACTTAGACCCATAATTACTCCACCGCAGAGCACAGAAAAGAAGCTTGTTGAGATCGCGATAATTAAGCTTCCTAAAGAGACACAGACAATCGACAAGAAGCCCATAGTCCGAAAACCGTACTTACATATCAGGAAGCCCGCTGGAATGGCCATTAAAACACCAGGAAATACTATAAATGAAATGAGAAGTCCAGCTGTTCCAGCGCCAACACTGAACACAGATTCGATCGTGGTTAAAAGAGGTGGAATTGACTGAAGCGAGAAATAGTATATGCCGCAACTAATCAAGCAGACTGACAGAATCATCCAACGATTACTGGATGCTTGAGCACCAACCCGAGCAGTCATGCCGTTAGAGTCAACTAATTTGCTTTTATCTTTTACTCAACAAAAATGATCTGTTTTTGAAAAAATAAAAGACGTAATTAAAAAAAAACGCGTGCATATTCTCACAATGGACCATCTTTAAGTCAGCTCCAATAATAGGATTAGGTTATGTTAGTTATTTTTTAGCAATATTCAAAGTAGTATTTTGAAGAGGTATTGCTGAATTCCATTGGCTTTCAAAGTAATTTTGAAATAAGGTTACAAAACTTTGATGGGTAGTAACAAAAACTGAAGAGTTCCAAATATTGGCAGTAGGTTCAATGAGAATGCCGACTGATTTGCAATCAAAGCATGCTCCCAAAACCGTTGGTGGCTCTAACGTATATCTCAATTCGAAATTAGGGTATGCCATTAAGATCCAAATTAGTCTGCTGATGCTTTTTTTGTTTTTTGGCTTTTCGATTATCACACGCGTTCTAACACCATTTTGGAGGGCAATCTTGTGGCTATCAAAACTTACTGGCAATGCTTGAGAAAATCGTTTTAAATTGGAGATGGTGTCGTTACTTATTTTAGTGTTCCGAATGTTGTGTATAGATGTTTTTCTGAAGGCATTTTTCTGTGGGATCAAAACAAAATCGCTGTTAGATTTTACATTCAGATTTTCTGGAGACCCCTTGAATTTCTTAAGTAAATCATCAGCTTCTTTTTTTGTATTTTCGTATTCTTCTTTTTTGTTAGCCAACAACAGCGGAATTGCCAAATTAAGCGAAAGGGGTTCATAGAGATTTGGTGTATCTATTTTTTTTAGGACTAATCCAATTTTTTGGAGCTTTAAAATTTCTCGATAAGTGTTCGACCGATCAACCCTTGCTGTTTCCGATACGGTTTTAACTGTTTGTCTTCCATTCTGGATAAGGGCAAGGTATATTTTTGCTTGCAAAAGAGTAAGTCCTGCATGAGTTAAAATGAGGGTATTCTGTTCTTGAGCCAATAACTATTCTCCTTTCTTAACCCTATTGACCTGTCCCGCATTAGCCAATTTACTCAGATCCATTAATAGAATTATGCCTCCAAAGTTCTTATAACTTTTTTCTGTTAATGGTGTCTCTTCTAAATTAATACACTGCTATTTTTGCACTGGTCAGTGAAACACTTTTGGGCTAACTTCTCTCTTGTGGGTGTTTGTTACATACACTATTTCTTAAAAATCATTTGAAACAATGAAAAGACCACAAAAAAAGGAAGAAAAAGAAAAATGCTAAATGTAAAAAATAAAACATCAACAGCAGCAATCACTTTGCTCCTTATACTAAGTATTACAGCTACATTAATCGCTTTTCAATCGCCAGTTACAGCTGCAACAACTTTCAACTATGAAACCTTCGCCTATCTCTCCATTAGACCTAACCCCATCGGTGTCGATCAAACTCTACTGATCAACTTTTGGATAACACCACCCATGCCATTTCCAGGAATCCTTGCACATGGCTATTTAATCGAAATCGATCATCCAGACGGAACAACAGAAACTCTTGGACCATTTACCAGCATACAAGCAGACACATCCGCATGGACCGAATGGACACCAGAGACAGTAGGCACATACAAAATCAAATGCATCTATCCCGGAGAAACAGTTCCCCCAGGAACACCATATCAAGGAACCGGAATAACCTCGCCATATTCAAGCCGAACAGTAAACACCTACATATTCGCCCCTGCAGAAAGCCCCATAACAGAACTAATCGTACAAGAAGAACCTATTCCAGGCTATCAACCAACTCCGCTTCCAACAGAATATTGGACACGCCCAGTATCCATAGAGAACAGAGAATGGGCTCAACTTATGGGAGACTGGGTAATGAGCGGCAATAGCCCTAATAGCGAATACTATCAGCCATATGGTGGAGGACCAGAATCCGCACATATCCTATGGGTTAAAACCACTGGTGTAGGCGGCATAGTTGGCGACGAATACTCATATAGCATATACAGCGGCGATCCAGTTAGCTCGGCGGGACTAGGCGTTACTAAGTTTATGTCACTTGCTGTTTGCGGAATGGGTTACTATAGAGGACCTGATGGACTTCATTGTGTAGACTTACGCACCGGCGATGAACTATGGGTTAAAAAGAACATGTCTCCGACCATTGCTCTTGTTGAAAACTATCTTGTACGCGCTCAAGGCCCCCCGGTTGATTCCAACAACGCATACTTAATGCAACTCGGTTCAACACTTTATAAGTGGGATGCATACACTGGTGAATTAATCGTCAATGTAACTGGCATGTCCGGAACCTATGATCCAACGCCCTATGACGCAGGCGACTATGGCTTGCAAACATATGTTTATAGCACACAGACAATAGGCAGCCAAAGATACCTGATTAAATGGACACCACAAGGCACTAGTAGTAACTTTACTAGCAGAATCGTATACAACGTAACATATCCGCTGAACGGAATCACTGGAATATCCGGCAATAAAGGCTACTATTTTGGCGTGGGATTTGAAACTGTTAGTCTCTCAGGGGCCTTTGACATTGAAACAGGGCACGTATTGTGGAGTAAAAACTACACTACCGACCAAGCAATGTTCTCAAGTGGAGGAGTTATCTCTAATGGAGTGCACTTTTATCCGAAGTATTACGGCGACCCCAATCAGCAAGGATTAAGACCAGTAATGGCAATTGATATTGCAACAGGAAACATTCTGCATAGTACCACTGTTATGTCATATCCTTGGGGTAGTTTCTGGAGCTACTCTAAAGCAGCTGCTTACGGCTTAGTCTACTACCCAACCTACACTGGACATGTCTGGGCATTCAACCTTACGACAGGAGAAATTGTCTGGCAGGGAGGCTATAATCCAGTGGGCTATCAAACGCCATACGGTTATCAGCCCTTCTTCTCCTCAATTGCAGTTGCAGGCGGAAAAGTCTATGCTGGCAATAATGAACATAGTGAAGGTCCACCATATTATCAAGGAAAGAAAATGTGGTGTCTTGACGCTTACACCGGCGAAACAATATGGAACATATCATTTTGGTCTCCAGGCTTTAACATGCAGGGACTTATTGCTGATGGAAAACTAATAGCCACCAACTACTATGACGGTCGTCAATACTGTTTCGACAAAGGCCAAAGCGCAACTTCAATCACTGCATCACCAAAAGTACCAGTGCATGGTTCCAGCGTAATAATAGAAGGCATGGTTATTGACACATCTCCTGGCACAAAAGACGATAGGGCAGTAGCGTTGTATCCCAACGGCGTTCCATGCGTGTCTGACGAAAGCCAAGGATCATTCATGGAATATGTGTATATGCAGAAGCAAAAACCAACGAACGCTACAGGAGTTGAAGTCAGTCTTGACGTAATCGACTCTAATGGCAACTACCGCAATATCGGCACAACCACAAGCGATTCAAACGGCATGTATAGCTACCAGTGGACTCCCGACATTGAAGGTAAATACACAGTTGTCGCTACTTTCGCAGGATCTGACTCTTATTGGTCATCAAACGCAGAAACCAGCTTCGCAGTTGACCCAGCAGCGCCAACCACGGCACCAACAGTTGAACCAGCAACACAATCAATGGCTGACCAATACTTCATCCCAGCAGTCGGGGGCATAATCGCTGCAATCGCAGTTGTCGGCATAGTTCTACTGCTTGCTATCAGAAAACGACAATAAAAGCAAAACAAAAAACAATCTTTCCCCTTTTTTAGTCAAACAATCAGAGAAATAAAAATGGGGCTGAGAAGGCTTTGGATAAAAATTCACGAAGTAGCGTAGTTACGAAGAGCTTTTAGATTTGCTCTTTTCTCCTATTTAGTTCCAGAGCCTCAGCAAACCCTTAATGGTCATAACTCCTATCTCAACTATTTTTTGTTATAATCAGCCTACCTAAAAGCACCAGAATTTCTGAGCTTACTTAGTCATATTTGAACCTAAAATAAATCAACGAATCCACTCTTCAGAAAACACAAAATTGAGATCTACTTTGGTCTAAAAAAAATAATGTTTGGAGTAACTTATGTTTGTTTTTAGGGGGTTGTTGAGTTCCAGTAGTAGATGTGTTGGTAGTTGGCGTGTTCTACTGGGAAGAGTGGGTCGTCGTAGACTATGTCGAGTCTGATGCCGTAGTAGGATACAAGCCTGCTTGTAACCAATGCGGTTTGCGCTGTTCGGTTGTCGGTTGTCCAGAAACCCCAGATGGTGTCGTTTGGGTTGCGTAAGCCCCACCCAAAGTTTTTAGGCAAAACCAACGCCGCAAGCGGACTGCTTAGGTCAACAGGCTCTTTGGTGGTTATGGTGTTCCAGAATTTTTGTAGAGCCACAAAATGCTCATCGGTCAGGGTTCCATAAGCGCCTCCGTCGTAGGGGTAGTTGAATACGGCGATGTATTTTGCTCCTGCCTGATAGGACGCGAGCATTTGGTTGTAGATTTTGTCGCCGCTGTCAAGGTAGGGCGGATTGGGGTATTTCCAAGTAATCATGGTGCCCCACTCTTTATCCTGCAGCCGAGCGGCACCCTTAACTAACGCTATTTGCTCAGCCACACTTACGTTCCATCCGAGTTCAGCAAACATAACGTTGTAACCGCCCATGTAATCCCACCAGTACAGGCCATAGTCCGAGGTGAACGAGGTGATTCCTGAATATGTCAAATTTTCGATTCCGGGGTCTCTCATGATGACCTGTTGTATGAAGAAGTTGGCTTCTAAATCATAGTCGTCTGGCGATGGTTTAGTTCCGTTGTTTATGTAATTGAGCAATTTTAGGCGGATGTCCTCGAGCGATTGGGCTGCGGGGAAATCAACTTTGCTTAGGTTTTCCCCAACGTATTCATAGAATCGTCTCCAGGAAGCGTCAAGTTGGATTCCGCCGGGCTCGTCGTTGTAGTAAATGCCCAAGAATTTGTTTCCCCACCGCTCGGTCCACCGCTGCTTTATGCTGTCAAGGGATGGTTGATTCCAGAACCAACCCCACGATGAAGAGTTGCCCGCATCTTTTATTCCCAAGTTGATTATGACGCTTAGGTTTCGGGCGACGGCGTAGTCGCAGATTTCCTCCACTTTGGTTTGGTTTGCGCTAATGGGGTTTCTGCCTGAATCCAAGATGAACAGGTTGGTGTAGCCCTTAACTTTGTCGATGAGGACTTCGGCTTGGTCGGTGGTGTTTCCGCCGAACGCGATTCCCACGTAGGCGTTTGGGTCGGCTTTGGTTTGGCTTCCGCTGGACTGTGACAAGTACACCGCCAACATCGACACGGCTAAAATCACTATCAGGAAGGCTGGAATCAGAAATTTCTTAACTCTTCTGGAGCCACTCATTCTCAAGCCTTAGGTACCATGTTGATTTTTCTTGCCTTAATCCTTTGCCCCAAATCGCATCCAAATAGAATCAGCGTGCAGGGTTGCGGCTAAAACAATCATTAGCCTTCGGTTAGCACTTGTAAAGTCTTTTTAAGCACCAAAGCACTAACCACAATTGAGGGCGTAGCAAGTGGAACGTGCCAAAGTCGTAAAGGAAGAAATTCAACAGCAGGGCATCAATTTTCTAGCTGTTTATGTGGAAGCAAAAAACTCTGTCATGGTAATGCTTAGCGAGAAGGAGGATAAGCTTGGCACCTTGGCAATTGCCGTTCCTAAACCCAAAGACCTCTTGGGCTCCGTTACTTCATCTGTGCTTTTGGGCGACAAGAACATGATTTCTGCGCGGATGTTTGCTGAATACGTGGCTTCTAAGAAGGGCAAAATCGCCATGGTCTCCGTTTACTTGGAGACGGTTACGGAAGTGCAGGCTCAATCCTTCTTTATGCATCTGGTTGAAAAGTTGATTAAGAGTGATACCCAGAAAGAGCCTACTGCAATTTAGCTATCTGCAAAGTGGAACTCCATGATTCGCAAGCTAACAACCACCGACATCCAAGCAATCCTAACTGTGGTAAACGACGCTGCAATCGCTTACAAGGGTAAAATCCCCGCCGACCGCTGGAAAGAACCCTACATGCCCATGCAAGAACTCAAAGAAGAAATCAAAAGCGGCGTCCAATTCTACGGCACCATAGAAAACGGCAAATTAATCGCGGTTATGGGAATCCAACCCGTCAAAGATGTCACATTAATCAGGCATGCATACACTCTGACAAGTCAACAGCGTAAAAGAGTCGGAGAAAAACTCTTACGCCACCTGCTTGGCTTAGCCAAAACGGATAGGGTTCTGGTGGGCACATGGGAAACTGCGCCGTGGGCAATAAAATTTTATCAAAAGCACGGGTTTGTGCTGCTTTCAAGGGAAGAAACAAATAACCTGTTAAAGAAATACTGGAACCTCCCTGAGCGGCAAATTGAAACCTCAGTCGTACTTGAATATAAAAGGCAACCCAAATGAAAACACTCCTCCTAAAAGTTGACGCGGAAAACCCCGACGCAGCAAAAATCCAAACGGCAGCGGAGATTATCTGCAAAGGCGGGTTAGTGGCGTTTCCAACCGAGACGGTTTACGGTTTAGGGGCAGATGCACTCAATCCTGCGGCTGTGTTGGCGCTTTTTGAGGCTAAGAAGCGTCCGCTGGATAATCCGCCAATCGTCCATGTGGCAGACCCAAAGGAAGTTTGCAGATTAGTTGAAAAGGTGCCCCCAAAAGCGCAGTTGTTGATGGAAAAGTTTTGGCCTGGACCCTTAACGCTCATCTTCAAACACTCAAGCATTGTCCCTAACGTCACAGTCGCAGGCTTGGACACCATTGCAATCCGCATGCCCAAGCACAAAGTCGCCCTGGAACTAATCAAACAAAGCCGCCGCCCAATCGCAGCGCCAAGCGCAAACCTTGCAGGCAAACCCAGCCCAACCACCGCTCAACACGTCTATGAAGACCTCAACGGAAGAATCGACGCCATCCTCGATGGTGGAGCTACAAACATCGGGGTTGAATCCACGGTTGTTGACTTGAGCGTTGACCCACCAGTGCTCCTTCGCCCAGGAGGCACATCCTTCGAAGCTTTAAAGAAAGTCCTCGGCGACATCAAACTTCATGCATTCGTCCAAGCAGAACAAGAGTTGTCACTGCAAGAGATTCGGTCGCCTGGAATGAAGCATAAACATTACGCGCCAAAAGCCCAAGTTGTCCTTGTCGAAGGAAATGTGCCAGCTGTCATAGCCAAAGTCAAGGAATTAGCTGAATCTTACAGGCTTAAGGGCGAAAAAGTAGGTATCTTAACCACCGATGAAACCCAAGCCGCCTACAAAGCAGACGTAGTTAAGTCGCTTGGCAGCCGCTATAATTTGGCAACAATTGCCCAAAACCTCTTTCGCCTACTGCGGGAAGTTGACGCGGAAAATGTCAATGTCATAATCGCCGAAGGTGTTTCTTCTGAAGGGCTGGGCTTGGCGGTGATGAATAGGCTCAGAAAAGCGTCAGGCTACCACATAATCAAAGCAGAATAGCCCTTCATCGGTGAATCAACGAGAGAACATCATCCAAACCTATTGTGGCAACGCAAAGAACGTTGTCCGCGCCGCCGTAATAAACAAAAAGTCGGTCGCCAAAAACTACATTGCCACAGCTGAATACAACGTTAGGTACCTTGCCAAAGCGTTCATAATCTTCTTTCGGCGATAAGATGTGCTCTTTTGATCGGTAGAGCACCTGGTCAGGATGCTCCCCATCAAGCAAGACAACACCTAAAGAATACATCCGCTCCATACTTACCCCATGATAGAGCACTAGCCAGCCCTCATTGATTTTTATCGGAGTACCCGCAACACCAATTTTCCAGTTGTCCCAGCTATCCCCTCAGCC
>JAMDCS010000149.1 GCA_023488835.1 Candidatus Bathyarchaeota archaeon | reverse complement strand
CTGAACGTGAAGAGATCTTTGGCGTTAGCAGCTTGCTTATTATTTACTGAAAAGTATTTTGTGACATTTTGGATACTTATTTTAACATCTAAGGGGTCGAAGTGCATATTGTTGGTTGGGTTGCTTTCGGCGGAAATTTGGATTACGTAGGACATTTTATAGTTCACTTTACAACACCTTACCCCATAACAGCGTTATAGATATTTTTGCAGTATATATTCTAAAGTGAATAGCAACCAAACAGACGATTTTTTCAACATATTCTCAATAGACTACACCTGAACAAGTATTCGGTTTAGAATAAATCATTCAAAACTGTTTTAATCGCACTGGCACCAAAAAGGTTGATTAAAGGTGAAAAAGATTGGCCCAACCAAACCAGCCACCAACGGTTAATGAAATACTAAAATTTGCAAACAGATACTCGCTAGGAAGCGAAAAAGGCGAAGGCTCACAACATTTCCTCCGAATAAAAATTCCCAACGGTATCTTAACAACCCATCAATTTCGAAAAATCGCTGATTTATCAGAAAAATATGGCCGAAAGTACGCGGAAATCACTGACCGCCAAGACATACAACTGCACTGGATAGAAGCAGAGGATACCCCAGACATATTTGCGGTACTCCAACAGTTAGGCTTCACCACTGACAAATGTGGACAAGGATACCCTGGTGTAGGGCATGGCGACGTTCGCAATATTGAAGGCTGCTCCGTTGCAGGAGTAGATAAAAACGAGTTATTAGATACCTCACCATTTGCAAAAGAGCTCGACCGATTCTTTACAGGAAACAAAGACTTTCAGGATCTGCCAAAAAAAATCAAGGTTTCAATTTCAGGCTGTAGCCTCAACTGCCCTGCGCCCGAAGCATACGACTTAGCTTTTATGGCAATCAAAAAACCTTCAGGTGAAGTCGGATTTATAGTCTTTGTCGGAGGAACTCTTGGAAGTTCACCTCATATTGCACAGCAGCTCAAGGTTTGGGTTGAACCCATATGGGTTGTACCAGTTACGAAAGCTGTTGTGGAGATTTTTAGAGATAACGGTCGACGGGAAGTTAAGGCCAAGTCGCGGTTCCGTTGGCTGGTTGAGGAATGGGGCACCGATAAATTGCGCGCAACAATAGAGGCAAAATTGGGTACGAAGTTTGAGACCTATGAACTCGAACGCTTAGCCATCAAACAAGCTGAGCACATAGGCGTTAACCCACAAAAGCAAAAAGGCAAGGCTTACATAACCGTCCCAATATTAGGCGGTGTCCTCTCAGCCGCAATCATTCGCCAACTCTCGGATTTAGCAGACAAGTACGGTAGCGGAGACATCCGGCTGACACCTTATCAAAATCTAATTATAATCAACATACCACAAGCGGAGGTGGCAACTGTTCAGAACAAGCTTTTGGAGTCAAGATTCCCAGTGAACGGATCAGCATTACGCTGGACCACAATTGCATGCGCAGGGAACTTTTGCGCCAAAGCCCCTGAATCACCCAAAGGTCGAGCTAAAGAAGTAATTGATTTCCTTGAAGCCACAAACGAAAAGTTTAGTCCCAACCTACGGATCGGGGTAAGCGGATGTCCTAACGGCTGCTCACGCCACTTGCTTGCAGACATCGGAGTTCAAGGAGTACATACAACAGTAGAGGGAAAACCCGCTGCCTCGTACAATGTCTTTGTCGGAGGAGGCTTAACGCCAGTTGCAGATTTAGGCAAACTAGAACTGCAGGGTGTGGCTTCTGACGATGTTAAGTATGTTGTCAAAAAGTTTATTGATGCCCATAGAAGCAAAACGTTGCTTGAATAATTTTATCTATTTTTTAGTTACTATTATTTTCCATGCGTTTTTTTCTAAGGTAACTGTTTCGGCTACATTATGGCCTCTTTCTTTTAGTGCAGGTGGGATGTCTCTTGCTGACGGTGGATTGTTCAGGACTACTTCGAGGGTGTCTTCTGATGAAAGTTGGTCTAGGGCTCTTGTGACTAGGACTTGGGGGTATGGGCATGTGAGTCCCTGTACGTCTATTGTGTAGCGTTTGTCGCCTATTTTCTTTGGATTATAGTTGGCGCTCACGTATTTTGTCACTCAGCAACTTTATAACAGTGTTATTAATAAGAGTTCTGACATGCCCCAACCATTCCAGCAGTACATAAGTCAACTTAACAAAACAGAATTCTACCATTGGCTAGCACGCAACGGCATCGGCTTCACCCCGCTCATACGACTACCAGAGCAAATCAACCCCTACGACAAACAAAACCCGATCTATGCCAAACTGGAGTACACAAATTTTGGGGAATCCATAAAAGCCCGAGCCTTCGCAACAATGTACTACCTAAACAAGCAACAAGGCAAACTCAACAACAAACCCAAAGCGATAGCAGCTACCTCTGGCAACTTTGGCTTAGCAGGTTCCTACCTTCTCCACGGCAACTACACCTTTACTGTAAATATGTCAGAGAAAGGAGCAAAAGAGAATATAGGCTTAGCCTCAAAACTGCTTGAAAACGGGACTAAGATTGAGACTTTTCCTGATGGTTACTGCCCAACAGTTGGAGCAAAGCGAGGAGAAGCAATAGCAGCCGCTAGATTCGTAGAAAAAATCGATAACACTGTAGTGAACTATGACCAGTATGATGACTGGGCAAACCCCTTAGCTCACTACTTGACTACCGGACCAGAAATTTATGCGCAAACAGGAGGCAAAATTGCTCAGTTCGTAAATAGCTTAGGAACCTGCGCAACGATGGTTGGAACAGGCATCTATCTCAAAGAGGTCAAATCAGAAATCAAGCTAATTGGCCTGTACCCTCAAAATGGCCATCACCAATTAGGGCTTCGCAGCAGAGACGAATTGGGAGCAACAAAATTTTATCAAACTGCAAAAGAACTTTGCATAAACCAGATTGAAGTAACTGATAAAGATGCATTCAAAACTATGGAGCGTTTATGGGAGAATGGGTTGCCTGCGGGAATTTCAAGCGGCGGAAACGTCTGGGGGGCACTACAAACAGCAAAACAGCAACGTGAAAGTGGTGAAGAAGGTTTGATTGTCACTACTTTGCCGGATTCATCTGAAAATTACGTTACGTTCCTGCAAAATCATTTTGAGGCGGCAACTGGAAAGCCGTTTGATTCAGCAATAGAGGCTAAACTGGAAGAGACAACAATTAAAACGCAACGTGAAAGAAGTGAACACATTAATCAGTTGAAGAAGGGAAATAACAATGTGTTAACTATTTTGGCAAATAAGTAAGATGTTGTTATTATTTGTGTTCTTTTCCGCGGTCCCTTTTTACAGTAGATCAAAAATTCGTTTTTTGTTTCTGTTTTGGTTTCCTACTTCAGACCTCATACACCCGTCATAAAAACAACTAACCCCAACCCGCAAGTTAGCAGATTTGTCAGCGAAATTTACTAGTCAGCTACATACTTCCCCATCCTCAGCCCATCCCACCCAACATAGCCCCATGAAGCGGATGAGACAAAAAATTCGCCTCCTCATCCCAACGCAAACAGAAAAACCGCCCAAACCAAAAAACAAACCAGCCCCACAACCCAAGCGTGGGATGGGGAAACTCTTACACAATCCTCCCCACAAAGAACAAACAAAGAAATAACCCAACAAAACACTGCAAAGCTAACTATAGGCAATTTCATCTACAAGCAATAACAAACCAAACTTTTGATCTACTGTTAATCTTTGCACACCTAAAAAAGGCAAATAAAAATCAGGTGTTGATTGGACTAAATAATAAGACCTCGCCAAGAACAAATAACAGTAACTCAGCTATTTACTGTGTCCTGTAAAAACATTTTTTATAGTAATTTCGATCTTATAGCCCACTTTCTTTGGGCATCAGTAGACCAAATTACCATGCGCTGAGTAACTTAATCAAATTTTAAGGGTACCACTTGTGATTACCCAAACGATTGCGCCTACCACCACTACAATCACTATAGCTCCGATTAGTAATTTCTTGTTGAAACGGGCGCATGTAGTTGCACGTGAGTTACTAGAGCAGCTACCTGAGATCCGAGCGCAACTCAGTGGAGAC
>JAMDCS010000128.1:591-4060 GCA_023488835.1 Candidatus Bathyarchaeota archaeon | reverse complement strand
GTCGCTGACGCAGCTAAAACCGTTGGTTTAGAGCTTCAAAGCAATTGTCAAGAACAATGCTTTTCGATTATTGCTTCGGTGTGGGTTTTTGGGTGGCGACTTTTACGGCTTCCCGCACAGCCTCATAGATGCCTTCACCACGGATGGCTGAGGCAAAAATCACTGGAACACCCAACGTCTCCTGTAGCTTGTCTTTGTCGATTATCATACCTTTGCTTTTTGCAGTATCCATTTGGTTGAGGCACAGAACAAGGGGCGCTTGCATCTCAAGCAGCTGCAAAGTGAAAAACAGGTTGCGCTCTAACACTGAAGCATCCACCACGTTGATGACTGCATCAGGTTTTTCGAGCGCAATGTAATCTCTTGAAACCAACTCCTCCATACTAAATGTGGAGAACGAGTAAATGCCGGGTAGGTCGATAATTTTTATTTCGCAGCCTTCAAAACTTAGTGTGCCTTCTGCGCGGTCAACGGTTTTTCCGGGCCAGTTGCCGATGATTTGGTTTGAGCCTGTTAGTTGGTTAAAGATGACGCTTTTGCCAACGTTTGCGTTGCCTGCGAGTGCGAAGGTTAGTTGTTTGCCGCCTTTAGCTTGCGCTACCTTACTTTTCTGATTTGAGGGGGTTTCATGACAGGACATAATGGTTCCTCCTAACTGGTTACTTTTTCTTCTTCAACAAACACGTTACAAGCAATATCTTGCCCTAATGCCAACTTTGATCCACGTACTGAGACCTCGACGGGTCCATCCATTGGGGCTACTTTCATAACTTTGATTCTTGTGCCGGGTGTTAGCCCCATGTCTAGGAGGCGTTGTAAGACTTTGTGTTCGCCTCGGATGAAGCTGATTTTGCCGTATCGGCCGCTTTTTAGTTCTCGGATGGGTGTTAGGTCTTTGTGGCGTTTGCCTACTTCTTCGAGGCCTTTTTCGTGGAGTTTGATGCATTCTTCGCAGTTGGTGAAGGGTAAGTCGCAAGCGGGTATGGTGTTGCCGTCGTCGCTGCATTTGTCGGGGTGTTTGAGTAGGCGGCAGAGGGATTCTTCGGCTTCGTCTGAGAGGGTGTGTTCCATTTGGCAGGCTTGGGTGTGGACTTTTTCTTTGCCGATGTGTAGGACGTCGGTGAGGAAGTTTTCGAGTAGGCGGTGTTTGCGGAGGATTTTTTGGGCTTCTCGGAGGCCTTTTATGGTTAGGATGCTGCCTTTGTAGGGTTCGTATTTTATGTAGTCGTCTTCGGAGAGTTTTTTGAGCATCTCGGTGACGGAGGCTGGGGCGACGTCTAGTTTTTTGCTGATTTCGGTGGTGCTGACTAAGTCTTTGTTTTGGGATAAAGTGTAGATGGTTTTGAGGTAGTCTTGGGTTGATTTTTGTTCCATAGGCGTCACCGTAATTTAGGCATACCTAAATATCGTTTTTAATTCATATAAATGTTTAGGTGCACCTAAAAATTAATGATGGAAAACCACTCGTTGCAGAACCTACAAGGAAACGAGGCAGAACCAAACTATTTGTAGTTTATATCAGGGAGAAGGTGCCTCTAAAGCAGGTAGTCAACTATTACCGTATACGGATCCGTATACGCTTTTATATAAGGGAGGTCTAGTCAAAAATCGCAACAGAGACAACCCCAACCCAAACAATCATACGCCAGACTGATCTGCTTGTGACAGCCAGCACACCTATTTTGCAGCGTAGAGCAAACGCTGAACTAAAAAAGCAACCTTTCAGCAGGTATTTTTTGAAATAATAGTGAATTGGGCCTAGATTCCCCATAACATCTAATCATAAAATGAGAACGTATACATAAGCATCGCCCAAACATAGAAAAACCCAAAAAACCGCCAAAAACTCCTCAAAAAACAACCGCTTTCCCCAAAAAACGTCGCCACCTCATCGAATTTTCAGTTAAAGCCACCACTAACCATAAAAGGATGAAATGCAGATGTTCCAGTGAGGCTTTCGTACCGCAAATGTCAATGAGAGATCCAGTCTGTGGCGCAGTTCTCGATGAGAACACTGCAAAGTTTAAAATTACTTATGAAGGAGAAACCTTTCATTTCTGCAGCTTAGTCTGCAAGAAACGTTTCAAGCGTCAACCCACTAAATTTATAAAATAAGCCCATTTTTTAGTCACCCAAAAAAAGGGTGAGGAATTGGTTGGTTGCCCTTTTGGCTACTTGAATATTTTCCAAACCAAGGCAGCTAATATGCCACCGATGATTGGAGCCAAAATGAACAGCCAAAGTTGATTTAATGCGGTTCCACCAACGAATATTGCTGGACCTAAACTTCTTGCGGGATTCACACTGGTCCCAGTAATGGGTATACCAACGAGGTGAATCAGCACCAGACTTAAACCGATAGATAAACCAGCGAAGCCTTTTGGAACACGTTCATGAGTTGAGCCATGCACCACCAAAACAAAGACAAAGGTCAACACCACTTCAGCGATGAATGCAGAAGCCAACGAATACGCACTATAACTGTTTGCACCTAAACCGTCCAGTGCCAGCGAATAGCCGGGATTGCCGATCATTATTCCATAGAGTATACCTGCACCGATAATTGCACCGACACACTGGAAAACAATGTAGAGCCCTGCATCTTTGGCACCGATTTTCTTGGCAATCAGCATCGAAATCGTTATAGCAGGATTAATATGACAGCCGCTAACACCGCCGATGGCGTAAACCATTGCTAAAACTGCAATGCCGAAAGCAAAAGCGATGCCGAGATAGCCAATGTATGCACCTGCGACGACTGCGCTACCGCAGCCCATCAACACCAGCACCATTGTTCCGATTAATTCAGCAAGGTATCGTTTTATGGGTTTTACTTCGCAAGGAACCGAAATTTTTTCTTCAAAACTCAAAGCTTACTTCTCCTCTAATGATTGCTCAAGTCCCTTATCAGCGGTAGTTCTAAATAATTCTTGCGGACACAAAAAAGCCCTAAAAGGATTAAGTCTGCTTAGAGTTTTTCGCTAGCAGAGATATCCATCAGCACAAGACCGGAAACCAGCTTGGGATAGAAATCTGTGCTTTTCTCGGGCAAAACTTCATGTTGTACCGCAACTTCAGCAACCGTTTTGGCTTTGATTGGGTTGACGAGGAACGCGATACTGGTTTCGCCGCGATCCACTTTAGCAACGGCATCTTTTGCCCAGCGCTCATAGAGAATCGTATCATCAATAGTCAATTGCCCAGTCTTTAGCACCTGCTTGAAAACAATGTCACGCAGGATCACTACGTCGAAGGCTTTGGTTTCTTTGGAAACGGTTTTGGTGACTTTTTCGTAAACTTTGTCGTCGTGTTTGAGGATTAAACCACAAGCACGTTTTCCGTCATAGGCGCCAAAGGCGTGTTCGCCGATGTGGCTTGTTAGGAAGGTTTCGAGGGCTTCCACGGTTGGTTTGAGTTCAGTGATTTCAAAGAAGCTTTTCAAGCCATCGATTACGTCAGGGGTTAATTT
>JAMDCS010000128.1:0-581 GCA_023488835.1 Candidatus Bathyarchaeota archaeon | reverse complement strand
CAAACCCTTCTCTTGAACGGGAACCATGTAGCACATATAATAGTTGAAAGCTTGATCTTCTGTCCAGTTACCCTTAGCTCGCATCTCGTCACGGTAAAGCACAGCGCTTTCGTATCTGTGGTGACCATCGTTAATGACGACAACTTTAGGTGCAAGAAGAGCTCGAAGTTCAGCTACTTTCTCTGGCTCAGTCACTTTCCAAACTGTATGTTTAACGCCTAACGAGTCTGTTGATTGTATCAGTGGCTTGGTCTTAGCAACCTCTGCCATGTACTGGATGGTTTTTTCTTCAGGATCCTGATACATCAAAAAGACAGGTTCAAGGTCCTTTTGGACGGTTTTGAGCATGTTTAGGCGATCCGCTTTAGGCGCCTTAAAAGTGGCTTCATGCGGAAAAACCACATTCTCAGTATAAGGATGCAATTTTACAGCTGCAATGATACCAGTTCGAGCGACACATTTTCCATTTATGGTAAATTCTTGGCGCGAAACAAAGAATGCAGGTTGACTTTCCTTAGTCATAACGCCATCTTTTAGCCATTGGCTAATCCGCTGGTTCGCCACATTGTACTTGTCCTCTT
>JAMDCS010000008.1 GCA_023488835.1 Candidatus Bathyarchaeota archaeon | reverse complement strand
GGACTCCCCAGTTGTCGCTTCCGCCGTTGCCCCAGAGAATTAGGTCTGGAGCCATCCCCGCGATTCCCATACCGCGAAGATAGACAACATTTCCGTTGGCGTCAAGTATGTAGTTGCCTGACGTGTGCAGAGCAGGTGTAGTCGTTGCAGCTTGAACGGTTGGTGTCGCAAACACTGATAGCATGCTTAGAATGAAGAGTGCGGTGAGGCAGATTGCTGTTGGCTTTGCGTGTTTTTTGAGGTTTATGGAATGCAGTATATTTCTAATGTTGTTTGTATTCATTTTTTTCTCTCTCTTCCTGAATTTTGAAACCTACTTAGTTTCGATCAATTTTATAGGTTTTTGAAAAGTCCCATTAACGTTAATTGCCAAGTTCAATATGGGGTTTGCAAAGCGCAGTTGACACGTTTGCGAAGGGCAATTAGGCTTTACCATGGTTTTACATGCTGAAATGAAGCGGCAACATGGACAAATACAGGTGAATAAAGGATGGCAAAGAAAATCGGCGTTTTCTGCCCCACACTAAACGTTTACGGCGGAGGAGAATTCGTGGCTATAGCTCTCGCTAACACCTTAGCTCAAAACAACCATGACGTAATCCTCTTCACCAACGGCAAAGTGGACCCTAAAGCAATCAAAAACTATTTCGGAGAACCCCTCCACCCATCAATCCAAACAATCGTTCAACCGACCAATTTCACTTCCAGAGGGCTTGCGGACTTCTACCAAACCATAATCCACTCATACATAGCAAAAGCAAAATGTGACATGTTCGTTGATGCCTTCTCAAACTGCGTGTTTCCCTGGACACAAGTCAGCTACATCCACTTCCCATACCTAAACCGATATGCCTTCAGCAAAACGTTCCCATACCTCGGCAGCCCGCATCTCTATCAAGTAGGCACTGTCCCGCATGTGATGCTGGAAAAAAACCTAATAGATTACAGCAAAAGATTGGTTTTAGCAAACAGCTACTACACTGCTGGAGAAATTAGAAAATATTCAGGCAAAGCCGCCCAAGTGCTCTACCCTCCGTTCTCCTCAAGCATCTCCAATATAGGCAAAACTGCAACCAAAAACATGCAGGAGAACCTGGTTGTTACTGTTTCCCGTTTAGAGCCAAGCAAACTTTTGGACCGCATCCCCCAAATCGCCGCGCAAACCGACCGAACCATACAATTTGCAGTAGTTGGACGCTTATGCAGCAAAACCACCCTCACCAACCTAGAAAGCGTAGTCAAAAAACTCGGCTTAACAGACCGTGTCAAGTTTTACCCCAACGCATCAGCCGAACAAAAAATGGACCTACTCAAGAGAGCAAAAATCTACTTGCACACGATGGTTGGGGAGCATTTTGGAATTTCAATCGTTGAAGCTATGGCTTTAGGCTGCGTGCCCATAGTTCACAATTCCGGCGGTATGACAGAATTTGTTCCTCAGCAATACCGCTATGAAAACTTGCAGGAAGCCGCCGGTAAAATAAGCCTTGAAATCGGCAATTGGTCAACTCAGAAAGCGGATGAAATGAAACAAATCGCTGACCGCTTTTCCATCGCTAACTTTTCTTTGAGGTTCATGGAACTTTTCTCCAAATCCTATGACTAAGATGGAGTTTTTTGTTTGCGTGTTTGTCATGTTTGGGAAAGATTCTGGCCTATAGACATAGGCGGCTTAGAACGCTATATTCTGTGGCTGTCCAATTACTTAGCTAAAAGGAAAGGAATAGAATTTTCTTTAGTAACTGGGCGCACCAAGTTCCTCTTAGTAACTAGAAATATTAAGAAAATTGAAGACGCTGGTTTCCTAAAAGTTTACAGGCTTGGACCCAACCCCGTTGATGTAATCAATGGCTTTTGCCTGTACGCTTTAGGTTCAACGCCTAAACTCGTTGAAAAAATGAAGTTTGCAAGCTTATACCATGAAGCAGCAAAATGGAAAGTTGCGCAGTCAGCCGACCTTTTTCACATTCACGGAATTTGGGGAGACTTAGAATACATCAACCTTGGCATTTACTTAAGCAGACACTTCGAGAAGCCGTTAGTTGTTACTTTGCACGGCGGCTTTGTAGGTGACCCTCTGCAAGGAGGAATGCCTCTGGGATCTCTTGTGGTCAAAAATATTCTGAAAAATGATGCTGCCGCAATCACAACTTACTCCAAAGAGGTTTTAGGCACCTTACACAAGTTAGGACTGGAAAAAAAGAGTTATCTTGTAACAAATTTCGTTGATACTCCCCACTTCAAAAACCCCGAAGATGCTCAACCTCATGACATAACCGTAGTCTACGTTAGCAGGCTCGAACCAGTCCAAACCCCTGAATTAGTAGTTAAAGCCTTCAAGCAAGTTAACAGTCAACTGCCCAACGCTAAACTAATTATCGTCGGATACGGCACACTCTTCGAGTACCTCAAGGAGTTAGTTAAAGAATTGAACCTTGAAGGCTCCGTTTCTTTGGTTGGCAAACAAACAGATGTTAGAAAATATCTCTGGAGTAGCGATATCTTTGTCTCAACAAACTTCGGATACATCGCCACCCTGGAAGCATGGGCAGCTGGACTTGCTGTCGTTGCCCCCAAATTTGGAATACTCAAAGAAACCATAAGCCACGAAACAAACGGCTTACTCATAGAGCCGGGAAACGTTGACGACTTGGCTTCTGCCCTCAAACGCTTAATAGCAGACAAGGAATTGCGGCAGAAACTTGCAGCAAACGGCGCCGAAACCGTAAAGAACTATGACATCCGAGCAGTGGCGCCCAAAATGTCCCAAATCTACCAGTCAGTATTAAACAACTAGTTTTTGGCGAAAACAAAAATGGCAAATCCAATCCAAAAGTATCTTTCCCTGAATTTCCTAGCCATAGTGGTAATTCTACAAGTTATAATTTACATTTCGCTTTTTCTTAACTTTCCAATAGTCCGGCAAGTCGTGGGCATCGCGTACTTGACTGTTGTTCCAGGCTTAATCTTCATTAAACTTTTAAAACTAGATGCGCTTGGCGGGCTGGAAGTCGTTGTTTTCGGGGTTGGTTTTAGCGTTGCTTTCCTGATGCTGTCTGGGTTAATTATAAACCAGTTTGGGTATTTAGCTGGGCTGAGTTTTCCGCTTTCAACTTTGCCCCTTTCACTTTTCATTAATACGTTAATAATTGTTGGTGGTGCAGTTGCTCATCTACAGCAGGGAAAAATAAAGAAAACCTTAAGCCTTCAACGCTCTAATTTTGGTTCATCTCTCTTGCTTTTGGCTTTAATTCCTGTTCTAAGCATTATCGGTGTATACTTTGTTAATACAACGGGTAACAGTTTAATTTTAATAATCACGATTCTATCCATCGCCGCCTTATTCACCCTTAGCGCTTTCCGTGAGCGATCCTCAAAGTTCTACCCCTTTGCCATCTTCATGATTGCTCTAGCGCTCTTGTTTCATGCTTCATTAATCTCCAATTACATAGTTCCGTACGGCGGCGATTCCCCAGCTGAATTTTATGTTTTTCAAAATGTTCAACTAAATGCCCATTGGACTCCAGTGTTCACATTCCCCAGTGATGAAGGTTTAGGCAGATTCAACGCTATGCTCAGCGTTACGGTTCTCCCAACTATCTACTCAAACATGCTTGGCATGGATCCGTCACTGGTATTCAAGATAGTTTACCCTCTCATTTTTGCTTTAGTACCAGTCGCATTATACCTGCTGTGGCAACCATACATAGGCAAAAAACTCAGCTTCATAGCCGCCTTCGTATTTGTGGCACAATCAACTTTTTTCACGGAAATGATAGCGTTAAACCGCCAGATGATTGGTGAATTATTCTTCGTCTTATTACTTTTGGTACTGTTAAACAAGAAAGTGAAGAAAGAAGGCAAATTCTTAGCTTTCGCGGTCTTGAGTTTCGGCTTAATATTCTCCCATTATGCCCTAGCAGAAATTTTCCTCCTGCTCGTGTTCGCTGCGTGGGCTACATCAGTCTTTTACCTGAAAAAGCCAAGCTTCAACTTGCAACTTAGCATGATAATATTTTTCTTCGTTGCAATGTTCGCTTGGTACATCTATACTTCAGGTTCTGTGGTCTATTCCTCTTAGCC
>JAMDCS010000051.1 GCA_023488835.1 Candidatus Bathyarchaeota archaeon | reverse complement strand
CCTCCGACTGCGAGAGCACCTTCTCTATGATGATGTTCTCGTTCGGGGCGTCGATCGTCAAGGAGGACTCGAAGACCCTCAACGTCAAGACCAAGGAGATGACGGAGTTCCTCAACTACGCGGTCATGTTGGCGGTGCGTTCGCGCCACGTAGAGGATTTTAAGTTTTTTCTCGATTGCAACGGGCAAGCAGGCGGAGAGAGCTGAGATTGTTTTCCCCAAACCGTTGCTGCCTTCAATTAGTACGGAACGTCGGCTGGCTACGGCGTTGTAGACGGTGGTTATGAATTCGTCTTGGTGGGGTCGCACGCTGTCGTAGGGGAAGTACTCTGCGACTTGGCTAGGCAGCTTAATCATTGTCTATCTCCGCAACTGTTGTGGGGCAATAAGTGCTTACTGGGCATGGCAAGCGTGTCCTGTAGTGTCTTTAGGATTGTTGCGCATGTCTGAGTCACCTTTGCCTCCCCCTCTGGAAAATACAGCCACAAGTATGGTTTGCAAACTATAAATACCAATTGCGCAAACTACGGATTTTTTGGGAGAAGTAGAAAGAACAAACGCTTAGAAATTTGTCGAGGTTGCTGGCTAACCCGTTTTTGGTAAGGTTTCTTGACAAGCCAAAGTTCACTTAGCAGTTGAATCCATTTTAGGTGGTATGTCAACCGAGCGATATTCTTTTCCAAAATGGACCCTTGTCTTGCTCTATAAAAGGGGCATACTAATTAACTGATTTTTTTACCGTGACTATGTGATTGCAGATTTCACAGTTCAATCGCATGGGAAAGTATAGGGGAAGCGCCTAATGAGTGTCTGGGCATTAATCCAATTACTCACAACCGCTATTTTTTCGTCATTATCCTTTTATTTCTTGACGGCATGAGGGACAAAGCAAATGAATTTTACTTATAACCACTGGAGAAATCAAAGGATTGTAAAATGTATACGTTGATTTGCATTTATAGAGCAAGACAAGGGTCCATTTTGGAAAACAATTAAGTGGTACATCAGCGTTAGTAAAGAACGCTGTTTCGCCTTGACCCCCATATGCATCGACTATTTTTTTGAGGTAGCTTGTTACCTCTTTCTTTTCTAAGCTATCATAGATTACATAATCAGTTACGTAAGGAATCGGAAAATCTACTTTTGAACTAGCCTTTTCAAATACCCAAATACGTTTCTTAAAAGCACACGCTAGCCCTACCTCAAAAGAAATCCAATTTTGAGTATGGTTACTACAATTAACATTTTCACCCATGAGGACAAAAACCGCATCCGAATGATTGACCACATCCCTAATCTGATTCCACTTCTGACCTTCCATGTCTTCAAATTCCATACAAACCGACTTTACCCCTGCTAGTGCTAAAAGTTCATTGAATGTTTTGCGAATGTTTTCATCACGCCTACTATGCGATATAAAAATTTGGCTGGACATTGCAACCGCTAATGTATTCAGGGTATTATACCTTTAAGTCTTGCCACAAACTATACTCAAAAAATGCTAAGGTGCAGTCACCTCTAGCCTTTGCGCTAACTTGCATTAAGAATTATTGCATCTTGCATTTTTGCGATAAACAAGACTTTCAAAGATTTTTAGCTTTTCTCACCCATAAGGTAGCTGTTAAGGTTATAACCACCAGAGCACCAACTATTGCTATAGGTGTTAACTCAGGTGCTGTCGGCGTGGGTGTACTAAAGGGCAGATTTTGATTTGAATCCACGGTTATTGTTATCGGCTCGTTGTTATTATTCATACTCCATACCCAACTACCACTTGTGACTATATTGTTATTGTAGTAAAACTTCAAGGCAAAATCTAACCCGTTAAATGTAGCGGTTCCTACACTTTGCGGTGTAAGAGTCATAGATATTGTGCCGCTATTTTGGGGAGTAACTGTAATATCGTATGTTGAAAGGTTCATTATTGCATCATAAACGGACTTGTCTGGATTATAGCATTTAATGGCGAATCCGTTAGTGCTATAGACCGATTCATTTACATAAGGTATTGATATTCTAAGAGTTACTTGGTATGTATTGTCTTTTATCCAATTGCCCGTTTGTCTCTGTTTGAACAGTTGCTTCTACATCCATAGATGCAAAAGTTGACATATCAGAGCTATGAAAATTGACTTCTCCAAAATCCTTAGTTATAGTCTCAGCTTTAACGCTCAAAACACTTTGAGAGATTACCAAAAAAGCAACTAGTGATAGCAAACCAAACAGACGGGACAGTCTCATACTTAACCCTTTATCTGATGTCTGCATAACTCGTTTGAACAGCGATAATAAACTTCATAATGGCTGAATTCCGTAGGTCTAGGATTATACATTGCTTCATCTTTGAATCGTGGTCGCAGGAAAGCTAACAAATGCCCTTTTTTGCATTCAGGACAAGGGGCGGGTTCTGATATCTTAATTTGAATATCTTTAGTTTCAGCCATGCTATCGATACCTTCTTAGCCCTAATTAGTTGAAAATCATTTTAAGTTTTGCCATCGCTAATTAGTTTAATGGACAAATTGCTAGAAGTGTGTTGCAATATTTTAAAAGTAAATCAAGGCATACTAATCAGTATGTCTAATGGTTATGGAACTAGAGGCGGTCATGGTTACGGCAATACTCCTAGAAGCAACCGCTCATTTTCACCGAGAAAAAAATTTGTAAAGAAAACGATTGACCAAGACAAGTTCTTGAACCTACCAATACATGAACACACTCACGTTGTCGAATTAAACAACCTACCGATCGAATATAGCGAACAGTCGGAAACATCGCTTAGCGGTAATGTAGACAATGGTATGGGTGGCGTTGGCGGTTCAGTTACGAGCAAGAAAAGCAATACAACCATAGGGTAGAAAATAGTTAGCAGTCCATCAGTACGTTCCATAAAAGGGGGCTACAGGAAAAATCGCAACAGGTCCCCGCGATTTGTAACTAATGCACTGCTTGTGAGTGCTTGCACAACCAGCCTGCAACCCAAAACAAACGCAGAACCTAAAAAGTAACGCATTGACCAATTCGCTGGTTGATGATGAGTATAGGGGCTATTCATTATCATCTACTAAATAAAAAACAATCAAGCAAACTGGTTTAATTCGTCTGTTTAGCCATGGGCGAATCAACCCTAAACCCGCTAAGCACTCAACGTCAGGTTTTGCTTTTATAGGAAAGGTTTTTAGTCTTGTTATTATATGAGACAGTGAAAAAGTGTATAGTGTAAAGTGAGGTTAACATTATGTCTGTATTTGCAGCACCAGGAGCATATGACCGCGCCATTACCGTTTTCTCGCCTGATGGGCGACTCTTCCAAGTCGAATACGCGATGGAACTTGTGAACCGCGGAGCCACCATTATAGGCATCCAAAGCTCAGAAGGATTAGTTCTTGGTTCAGAAGAAAACATCGAAGTCCTTGAAGAAGCAGGCTACTCATGGAAAATCTTCCGAGTAGATGACCACATTGGCGCAGCCATAGTCGGGTTAAGTTCCGACGCCAGAATCCTAATTGACCAAGCAAGAATCTATGCTCAAAGCAACAAACTAACCTACGACGAACCCATCGACGTAGAAGTCGTAACCAAACGCATATGTGACATCCAACAAATGTACACCCAACATGCAGGTGTCCGACCCTTCGGAGTTTCCATAATCTTTGGAGGAGTCGACAAAACAGGAACACGCGTCTTCGGAACACACCCAAGCGGAACCTACAGAGGATACAAAGCCACAGCACTTGGCGCAGGAAGAGAAACAGTTCTGGGCATTCTAAAAGAAGAATACAAAGAAGACCTAACTCTTGACAACAGCATAAAACTCGCAGTTAAATGCCTAGTAAGAGCCCTCGAAGCAAGACAGTTGCCTGCAAGAATCAAAATCGCAATCATACCAGCTGCGACACAGAAAATGGAAATGCTAAACGACAACACTGTGGAAGGTTACATTAAAGAGCTGGGTTCAAGCAAGTGAAAAACTAATGAGCGAAAAGTTCACCGTCGCACGCTTAACAAGAGAAAACGAACATTTTGAAGTTCTAGTTAAGCCCCAAAAAGCGCTCGATTACCGAAACGGCAAAATCGCGGGAATAACCGAGGTTTTAGCCGCTGAAATGATTTTTTCTGACGCAAACAAAG
>JAMDCS010000064.1 GCA_023488835.1 Candidatus Bathyarchaeota archaeon | reverse complement strand
AAGTCATTCTTAACAAATACTCGAACAAGTGGTATGATTCTTACTGCTTTCCATACGCTGAAGGTCAAGTTGGCATTCTCTTTAGAGACATAACAGACCGTAAAAAAGCGGAGGGGGATTTGAAGAATTCCGAGGAGAATTATCGCGTTTACGTGGAGAGTTCGCCTGTTCCATTCTTCGTTATCAACTCTAAGCGAAGATATGTTCAGGTAAATGATGCGGCGTGTAAACTGCTGGGTTACTCTGAAAAAGAGCTGCTTAAAATGACACCTTCTGATATTGTGTTTGAAGAAGATCAGCTGCTGGCGCTCAAACAGCTCACTACATTGGAAGAAACTGGAAAGTCTATTGCCGAGTTTAGATTGAAGAGAAAAGATGGACAAGCTGTCTACGTTATTTTGAACGCAGTCAAATTATCTGATGGCAAAAGTATGGCTTTCTGCGAAAACATAACTGAGCTCAAGAATTTGGAAAAGCAATTGCGAGATAAAGAACGTTTAGCTGCTGTTGGTGCTACTGCCGGTATGGTTGGGCATGATATTCGCAATCCACTGCAATCTATTGTATCATCGTTATATTTGATTAAGAATGACTTGGATAATTTGCCTGATAGCGAGGAAAAAAATAATTCTTTGATGGAGTTGGGCGCAATCCTTGAGGAGATTGATTATGCTGATAAAATCGTTTCCGATTTGCAGGATTATACGCGTCCGCTTAAGCCTGAACTGGTTGAAGTAAACATTAAAACGTTAGTTACAGGCGCCCTATCAACGCTTAATGTTCCAAATAACGTTGAAGCTTGTGCGTTTTTTGATGAAAAATTACCGAAATTAAGAACTGACCCAGCAATTATGAAGCGGGTTTTGTTGAACTTGGCTATTAACGCTTTACAAGCGATGCCTGAAGGTGGCAAACTAACCGTATGTGTTGGTCAAGACAAGGAAACAGGCAGCCTCATCATAAGAGTTGAGGATACAGGCGTAGGCATACCTAAAGATGTGCAAAATAAGTTGTTTACGCCCTTGTTTACTACTAAAGCTAAAGGTCAGGGCTTTGGCTTAGCCGTTGTTAAACGATTAACTGAATCATTAGGCGGCACAGTTACTTTTGAGAGCCAAGAAGGCAAAGGAACAACTTTCATAATACGTTTGCCTCAATCCCCTCGCCAAAAATCTGAAGCTTTTTTATAACTTGGTGTTTTTAAGAAACACATTTAAAAATCCCTCTTGTGTGCCTCTGCGCTGTTAACTCACAATCGACTTAGCACAAAAATTGTAATTATGCAATATAAAAAGCCCAAATACTGCGATTTTTACGGTGAAAATACAAGTATTACGGTAACCCAAGCCACACAACACTTAAAACAGTCTTCACCTCTAAAAAGTGAGGTTGAAACCCATGACAAACCAAACACCACCACTGCTTGAGTATCTCGAAAAAAAAGACATCTCACTCAAAAGCCTCATTCACTGTGCACTTGAAATGTATGTACCTCACCCAGGCGTAGAAACCGAGGAAAAAGCCGCAATAATGCTCAAAGAAGAACTACTTGATATTCTCGGGGACGTGAACGTTTCGACCCTCATAGTTGCTGCTTTCCGAGCCCAAGAAGACGCAGAAAAGGGGCTAATTCCAGGGTTGACCAAGGAGAGGTTTTTGGGCAGACCAGGACTGGTCGCCGATGAACTCATAGGAATAGCCATCGCCACTTACATCGGCGGGTCAAGAGCCATGTTCGAGTTCGTACGGTTCGACCAAGCCAAACCAGGTATTCTAAAGAAACTGCCACCACTCACTAATGACGCGATAGGCGCTTTAGTTGCAGGCGCATCATCAAACGTTTATACACGCGCCCTAAAGAGCACAGGTATTCAACCGTAAAAAGCCAAATTTTATCTTATTGTGCCAGCACCAGCCGCGCCAGCGTTTGCCACGCGTTTACCATAAGATTATAATACTATGCCGATTGAGGATTTACCCTGTTGGGCTAGCATGGTTCAAACAAGGCTCTGCATTGTCACGCACACTTTCTTGCCGCATGTTGGCGGAATAGAAAAGGTGGTTAATGAACAAAGCAAGCGGCTGCGAACGAGAAATTTTGATCCTATGGTTGTAACTAACAGGATTGGTACACCGAAAAAGTATGTTGTTGATGGTGTAAATGTTGAATGTTATGAATCGCTCAACACGGGTTTTCGTTTGGGAATTCCGTATTCGATTCCGACAGTCACCAGTCTTCCAACGTTTCTTAAAGCAGTCAAATCAAGCAAAATAGTCCACGCGCACGGCCACCCATACCTAACCTCTCTTATCGCCGCTAAACTAGCCAAGCAGTACAACAAGCCGTTTGTGCTCACCCAACACAACACCTTCATCGAATACAACAACATCTTCGACGGCATCGAACGGTTAAACGACCTAACTGTCGGAAAGCAGACGCTAAAAGACGCAGACAAAATCATAGCTGTAAGCAGCGCCACTAAGGATTATGTTTTGAGTTTAGGAGCAAAACCCGAGAAGGTTAAGGTGCTCCATAACGGCGTTGACTTGGTGAAGTTTAAGCCGTTGGCTGGGAAACAAGAGGAAATGCGCCGAAAACTGGGCATCCCAAGGAACGCGATTGTTGTTTTGACTGTGAGGCGGCTTGTTTACAAAAACGGCGTTGACACACTAATCGAGGGCGCGAACATTGCGGTCAAAAAGAACCCACGGATAGTGTTTTTGGTTGTGGGGAAAGGGCCTGATTTTAATAATATCAAATTGAAAGCTCAACAACTGGGAATTGAAAATAATTTTAGGCTCACAGGCTTTGTTAGTGACGAAGATTTACCATTCTACTACAATGCCGCGGACCTGTTTGTGTTGCCTTCTAAGTCGGGTGAAGGGTTGCCTTTGGTGGCGCTTGAAGCAATGGCATGCGCACTCCCAGTAATAACCACCGATGTTGGGGGAATAAGAGAAATCCTAAAGGATGATTACGGCAAACTGGTGCCTCCTAACCAGCCTGAATTGCTTGCGAAGGCAGTTTTGGATTTTGCAGCGGTTGATTTTTCTTCACGCAAAAAAGAGCTCCGAGCCTTGATGGAAGAGAGGTTTAGTTGGGATACAAACGTTGAAAGGCTCGTTGAAATATACGAAGAGCTTATTTAACCATGTAACGGAAACATATTAGCCCCTTGAAATGGAAGAGTACCGATGACGTCAAAAGTTGAAATGGTTTCGGTGGTAATTCCAACACTCAACGAAGCAGGAAACATTCTGGAAGCTGTCTCTACCATCCATAATGATTTGTCGTATCCAAAAGAAATCATTGTCGTTGACGGAAACTCCACAGATGGCACCAAAGAAATCGTAAAAGGATTAGACTATTGCAAGCTCATCGTTGAACCCAGACGCGGCTATGGCTTAGCGCTAATGACAGGCATGAAGAAGGCGAAAGGCAACATTATAGTCATGGTTGACGGCGACGGAACATACGAAGTAAGACACATCCACCGCATGATAACCAAAATGATTGAGAAAGACGCCGACATGGTTTTAGCCACCCGCATGTATGACCCGAACAAAGCCATGGGTTTGATGAATTTCATCGGCAACAAAGTAATCACAACTTTCTACGATTTCTTCTTCAGTCAGTTCCTCAGCGACACCCAATCAGGCTTCAGAGCAATTTCCCATGAAGCCATCGATAAAGTTGAGTTAAACGAGGGAGACATGGCTTATGCCACAGAGATGCTGATTCAATTCGCTAAGGAGGGCTACAGTATGATTGAGGTTCCCACGACCTACAAAGCCCGAAAGTATGGGAGACCTAAATTGAGAAGATTTAAGTCTGGAATCGAGATATTTAGCACTATATTTAGGGGATTTCTGGATGCGGATACGTTTAGAAAGTGCCAAGAGAATTGGAAGAAAAATCGGTTTAAATGAGGAAAAAGGCTATGCTGTCGCCATTTTTCTTGCGTTAATCATCGTTTCCGCCACAGTCTTAGGCTACTATGTTGTGCTTAGGCCACAGGCAGAACCATACAACACAATTTACTTGCTGGACGCCCAGAAGAAAGCCATTGATTACCCAGAAGTTTTAGTCGCCAACCAAAACAGCACATTCAACGTTTATGTTGACGTAGTAAACCACAAG
>JAMDCS010000125.1 GCA_023488835.1 Candidatus Bathyarchaeota archaeon | reverse complement strand
CCGTGAAGTAACCGTAGTTACCTCTACCTCTGGGTGCATCAAGAGTAGTCTTAGTAGTTCGCTTCCAACGTATCCTGAACCGCCGATTATTCCAATTCTCATCATTTCTTATTTCCTCCCTTTTTGGTTAATGGTCAATTAGGCTTTGAGCGCCCTTTAACAGTGGAATCGCCACGTTAAGTCCAGTTGCGAGTCTTGTGTTCTCCCAGAACTCTGGACAAGAATTCGACTCATGAAACACCAACGCACTCTTATTTTTTTCTACGCTTTCTTCAATTATATTTTTAATATTTTCGTATGATTCCGTGTTCTTGTAACCCTTGAAGGCTTTTTCTAATTTGCCGCTCCACGCTGCGAAATCAGTCAGCCGCGTTTCGTCTGCCTTAATCTTTTGCACTGGACTGAACGCTTGAGAAGCTTTATCCAACTCGCCTTTGAGGTAGGCGTCGTCGACTTGTTTGTTTTCGCCAACGTTTACCATGGCGTCCAGCGCGAATATCCATGCTTCGCTGCCTTTGCCAAGAGTTTTGCCGCATTTCACCGCCAACTCCTGAATACTCAGCGGCAGTTTAGCGTGGAGCGGCAAACAGGCTGCTTCCCTTTCTCTTTGGAAACTATTATTCGTAAATCGTAGAACCATTTCTGGACAAGTTCCTGAGCTACAACACCAATGGGATTGATTATTGAAGGCTTCGTCTCTTTGATGCTGGCTTCTAGTTCTTCACGGTTTTTGGAGAGCATTATCATTTTTCCGTGGGTTCCAGCATCAGCCTTGATTACGATGCCTTCGTCAAGTGGAATTTCATGCTCGAAGAGGTCGGCGATGTCTTTTTCGTTGTGGATTTCTTTTCCGTTTTTCAGCGTGTCTGTCGAGTCGCAGGGGACGAAGACGGTTTTGGGAATGGGGATACCTTCCTTGTAGAGGCGCAGTAATGTGCGGAGTTTGCTGTAGCAGACGAATTCGATTTGGGATGAGTTTATGGTTTTTTTGCCAAGCATCTCCATGATGTATGAGGCTTGGAGGCGCCGGTTTTTGCTTTGCGCTCGGTTAAGCACGACTTTGGTGTTTTCAACGATGCCGGTATAATCTTTGCCTTTCGTTTTAGCATTAAAGCCATTTTTGGAGATGGATAAGGCGATTTTTCGGAAGGGAATGAAGGCTAAGTCTATGCCGAGTTGCTGGGCGGTGAGTTTTATGCCGTTTTCGTCGTTTTCCGAGCGCTCATACAAAAGTGCAATGCTCATCGCTTTCAGCTTCCATCAAAAAATATTATTCTAAAAAGGCGATTTGGTATTAGAAAGTGGGTGGTTCTTGGATACTGTTTATTCGCCCCAGTCTTCCCCTTCAATTGTTAACTCTTGAAGGTCAATGCATCCGCATTTTATCTGCTTAACTTCGAGTTCAAGTCCACAGCCAGGGCAGCTTACGATTTCTCCTTTCTCTGTGTCTGCTGGAACATCAAGTTCTGCGTCGCAGTCGGGGCATTTTGCCTTTACGTTCGATTGGTTTGAGTTTACGGGTTTAATCATTTTTTATTCGTCACTTTATTGTTTTTGGAAATGTCATTCTGATTATTTCCAGTTTCTTTTAAACATTTTGACCTATTTGTTACAACTTGGACTGTTAATGTTCCATTTGGTGCAGCCTTTTCCCTCACTTAAGCAAACAAAAAACGCACATTAACCGCGCAAACACAACGAAATCCGTATCCTCTCTTCAATGCCAACGATGGAAAACGTTAAATTTTTCCACACCAATAACTATTCGGCTGAAAAAATGGATGAAAAAGACAAACAAATCATCAAAATCCTAAAAGACGACGCAAGAGCAGGTTACGGCGACATAGGTGCCAAAGTAGGCTTATCCGAAGGCGCAGTTAGGAAAAGAATCAAGACCCTAACCGATGAAAACGTTATCAGAAAATTCACCGTTAAAATCGGCGTTGCAGAAGGCGCCCAAGCCATAACGCTGCTTGCCACAAACCCAGCGTACCCAACGCAGGAAGTTTCCAAGAAAATTCAGGAAATCCCAAACGTTGAAACCATCTACGAAGTTACAGGCGAATACGACATTGTTGCAGTTATCGGCGGAATGAACGTGATGGAAGTTAACGAATGCATCGAGAAAATCCGCCGAGTTGAAGGCATCATGAAAACCAACACCATGATAGTCCTACGCAGCTGGTAACAAAAAGCCAAACGCCAACACCCAATTTGGAGCCTAATAGCCATTGAACTCAACATAGAACGCTACAGCCTACACAAAGACGGCACCAGGCTACCACCACCCAACAGGCACACACGACGACGTATTCTGGGCAGCCGCACTAGCCGTTTACGCAACCGCCGAAATGGGACCCGAACCGTTCCTAGCCGTTGTACCGCGCTGAGAGTTCTGGTAACTCAATAGGCGATGGAACAAAAAAATTATTCAGCAATATTAACATATTTTTATCTCATTTTTAAATAATGTATGATTTGTAATTACATATTAGTGATACAAAATTTTAAATAATTAGAAATAGTTATTGACTATTGCGAGTAAGTGCCTATCCGAGGCGATGATGCCCGCAGATGTGGGATGGAAGTATTAGGATAGGGTTCGCATTTTTTGAGGCCATAAATATAATTATCTCTTAGTCCATAACATTATATCCACATAGCAACCTTCATTTCGTTCATACGATTGAAAGTAAGCACCTGCTATGGAGTCGGCAGCTTGAAGGCAGGGTTCATCCTGAGAATCAACATGTTCCACCGATATACAATCACAATCAAAGTTAGTACCATTGACGTATGATAAATAACTGGCTTTATTTTTCACGTATTCATTGAAAGACGCTATTCTCTTTTGTGAAAGACTTTTGTCTAGTATCAGGTGTATGTTTTGATGATTGGCAAGTGAAGGAAGCAAAGTGGATATAATGTTATGGACTAAGAGATAATTATATAGAATACTTGGGTCGTTCCTCAACCGTTCTATTACGGCATCTTTCTTAACAACTATCACTCCTATGTATGAATCAGAAAGAGCTATCTTTTTTAGTACTGCACTTCTGCAATAGTTGTTCATTTTAGTGAATTTCAGTTCACGATGACAAATGAGGTATGCGCCTTTTTTATGTAATTTCTTTAGCAAGCGAGACATTTCTTTTCTTATGGTAAAGGAGTTATTGCAAGTCAGAAAGGCGATTACAAAAAATTTCGTAGATTCTGCTGAAAAACCGAGGTCGCCTGACTCATCGACATAAACGTCCATTATCTCGCCTTTACATTTTGGAAGTATAATGGGTGTTAGCGTTTGGCGGTTTTAAGGGTTTGCATGGTATGCAAATTGGTCATAACCAATTCGCAAAAATTGGCAACGCAACAGCACTAGCCGTATATACCACAGCAAACATGGAACCAGAACCAACCCTAACAGTAATACCGCGCTAAGAGACCTTGTCAGATTTACATGGTCTTAGTCGCTTTTTTAGACCCTGCTGCTTTACTACGAGAACCTTGATTCTGGGACTATTTTTCTCTATATCTTTAGAGAATAGTTCAACGTCTCTGATTATGCCCGTGTCATAAATTAAGAACGTTAAATATTCGTATATAGTAGCATATGTAGGGATGTCATTGTTTTTAGAGTAGCTGACTCACCTGAAATGATTCAAAATATGCCAAGATTTCAAGATATAACTACAGAGACAGGTATTGGAGTGGCTTTGTTCTCGATGCAAACAATTTTTAAAGCCATTGTTGAAGCATTTAGAGGTTATTGGCGTTGGGATGATTTTTCTTCTCAACTTACGGATTGGCAAAAGAGAAATCTGGTTATATTGCCAAAGTACATTCCAACGGGAAAAAGCTAGTTATTTGATGAGATATTTTACTAATAGCCTTGTTATGATATACTAAAGTTCAAAAGAATAATTAGATAAATGTAAATTTTAACCTCTCCTCTTGCTGTAACGTTTACAACCAATCTGCAATTCAAGATCCATTCTGAACCAAAAAAGCAACGTATATCACGTTGTGTTGGTTGTTGTTGTGGTATAGGGGTTTTTCTGTTACAAAAACTGAACGTAACGAATGTGAACAGATGGAATTCTAAGGGGGCTGGCGCTTATTAGTTTGGTTGAGGGTTTTGAGGTTTGTTTGATGGTTTTAAATTATCCTTTTTTATTTTGGTTTTTTGTTTGGCGGGTTTGTTTTTTAGGGGGTGGTTGGTTGTGTGTGCAGCATCGAGAACAAAGCCACTCCAATACCTGTCT
>JAMDCS010000132.1 GCA_023488835.1 Candidatus Bathyarchaeota archaeon | reverse complement strand
CGCGGAAGCGTCAGATTCAACAAGAGCTATATCCACATCAGCGGATGTTTGCTCGCGAATCAAATCAATCAGTTCAGCCACAAATCGGGGCTCAGTGGTTTGCCCTGTGGAGCAATCCCAATAATAGCACAAATTCGGCTTAATTACAACTTTTTTCACGTTTTTATCAAACGCGTAATCGATTAAACCTAGTGATTGAGAAATCGCCTGCTTCATTGGATACTGAATATCCTTGGGAATTTTAACGAGACTTACAAGACTCATAATATATTTTTCTCCGCAAAAAGAATCCGAAACTCTCAAGCGATAACTTGAAAGTAGCTAGCTACTGCTAAAACCAAACAAAAATCAACTATTAAAGGCTTTAAGTACAAATGGTAATTACCTGCATTTTAATTAAAAAATTGAATTTACCTTAAAATAAAACGTGCAAAGAGAACTGCCAAGCCGCCCCTCGACATCAGTTAAAGTCAAAATAAGGTAAAGAATGGTTTCTCTACTGATGGGATCGATAGAAATTGCGTTCAAGTAAAACTCTTTTGCTAAGTCTGTTCTGCCAAGGTCAGCGTAGGTGCTGCCGATCTTCATGTAAAGAATGCCTTTCAGATTACGCGAAATTTCACCGCCGTACCTCTGCAGAAAATAACTATATAGAAGAATACGGTCCTCCAACCAGCGAGTTCTGTCCCTTGTGATGCTGTTTTTAGCATGGAGGCGATATTTTGCTAAGGGTTCAGGGATAAAAAAGAAATCGTGTTTGCGTGCAAGGTCAGCAATAAATCGGTAATCGTTTAGAAACCTTAGGTTCGTATCAAACAAGGTGTCACCGATATAGTCTTTTTTGATTAATAGGCTTTGACCGAAAATGTAGTTATCCCACAAGATTTCTTTGAAAAGATTCCCAGATTTCTTTTTGTTTGTTGCTAAATGCATTTTGGTAAAAGTGGTTCCAGTAGGAGCGCCGTTGCCATCAATTATTTCTCCTTCAGACCACAGAATTTGGTCTTCATGATTCTTAATTAAAGCAAGTTGCCGCTCAAGCTTATAGGGAAACCAAACATCATCTGAACCGATAAAAGAAACAAATTTGCCCCTGACTTTCTTCAATCCATCGTTTATAGTGTTGGCGATGCCCATGTTCTTTTCATGAAAAAAGGCTTTTACTCGTTCATCCTTGGCTTGATACTGCTCAATTATGCTTCTTGAGTTATCAGTTGAATAGTCATCAATTATTATTAGTTCAAGGTCGGGAAAAGTTTGGTTTAACACGCTCTCTATGGCTTCGCTGATGTATTTCTGATGATTATAGGAACCCATGAGAACGCTGACTAAAACCATTTTTATGCACCAAGGCTTAAGGGATTATTTGGTATATATCATACATAACGGCGCTTGCACCGAAATTCTCTTTGCGCTTAATTAAACCTAAATTCAGCACTTGACCCAGCTTTTCGGTTGAAATTCCGAAATCAAAATATTTTTTCTCCCTGTAATACTCGTTGATTAGGTAGTCTTCGATTATGTCTTGCGCACCAATGTTCCAGCCTTCCTTTGAGTTAGCGGCATATTGCATGTGGGCAACGTTCTTGCTTTCATACATGATAACGCCAGCAACCATCACATCATCCTTGTAAGAAGCAAACAGTTTAATGTTGTTTGGAAACCTTCCAGCTAAAAGTTTTATTTCTTCAACTGAATGAACTGGTTTAACTCCGTGCCTCTCACTCAAAGTTTCCTGCTCTATTTTCATAAAGGACTCAAAATCAAAGCTTTCTTTAACAACAATGTCGTTTCTCACCGCTTTTCTGATGTTATCTTTTCTGTTATTGTCGAACTTTCTTATTTCAGGCATATAAATGCAGGAAGACACGTTTCTTGTTATTAATTGGGCGTTAAAAATGAAAAGCGCGTATAGGTCTTCTTCAGCTGGAACTGAATGGTAAATGTAGGGTACAGCCTTGTACACTATCTCTTTTATCCCGAGGTCTGTGCAGTGCCTAATAAGCGAGCTGAAAATTTTTAGCATAACAGGGGTCTTGATATTTGCTTCTGACACTATGCCACCGAATGTTAAGCCAGCATGACTATACAACACCCCGTTATCGATGTTTGCTGGTAATACGGCTACCAATTGCCCATTATAGGAAAACATCAGTGAATGGTCAATAAAGCGGTCAGAATGGTACTCCATGTAATCACGGGAAAAAAGGAACAACCCATTTTTTGCTTTTGAAAGAAAACCGTTCCACTGCTCTTTAAGGTCAGAACTGTAATTTTCAACAGTTATTGAATCTTGGTGGGTGCAGTTTATACCAAAAAATTGGCTTGACATATCGCAATCACCCTAAAATTGAATTAACATTATGTGGCTGTTCTCCTTAAAAGCAGTTGAGAGCAATTCTTTAGCTGATTCACCGTGCGGTTAATTGGACCATTCGTTTTTAAGTAAAGATAATTTGTGCATCTTGCAGGAAGATAAGCAGCGTTGAGAGGAAATGGATCATAAAAAGTCGGAGTTATCAAATCTTGTCCAGCTTTCAGGTAGCCTTGGTTTGAGGCTGAACTGATTGATTTGATTCGCGAGCAAACATCCGCTGATGTGGATATAGCTCTTGTTGAATCTGACGCTTCCGCGATGCGTTGCAAATACGTGTTTAGGATGCTGGGTTTTGAAAAACTTGCCCAAGAAAAGAACGTTCGGTTAGTCAATCTGTCAGAAGATCAAAGCGACAGCGTTGACGTCTCATGTAACGGAAAAACCTACAATTTTTTGGTCCCCCAAACCATCCGCGACGCCGACCTAAAAATTAACATAGCACACATAAAGTACACCGTTGATCCAGTCAAGTTAACATGTGCTTTAAAGAACATTTACGGCTGCAATCCTAACCCTAAAAAATTCAAGTACCACTCAGACCTTGGCAACGTAATAGTCGCCTTAAACAAAGCCATGAAGTTTGACCTCTGCCTAATAGACAACAACATAGCCTCGGGAATTCAACCCCGCAAACTCGGATTAGTCATGGCAAGTCAAGACCCAGTAGCCATAGATGTTGCTGCGGCAAAAATCGCATGGTTAAACCCAAACTCGATTCCGTATTTCACTGTGGCTGAAAAAGAGGGCGTTGGAAAAAGAGCGTTTGTTCCTAAAGGAGAGTCCCTTGATTATTTCAGGGCACAGTATCCTAAGTCGACATCTAAGATGAAGATGAAGCGGCGGGTTCGCAAACTCTTGGTTCGTGTTGGGCTTGGCAAGAGGCTTGGACTGGAGTAAACAGGAGAGTTTTTGGTATGAAAAATGTTAAGTTGGGAATTGTTGGTTTAGGCGCCATCGGGCAGTTGCATCTTAAACACGGTTTAAAGCTTGCTAACGCTGAAATTGTAGCTGTTGCGGACACTGCAAAACCAGCGTTGGAGAAGGCAAAGGCGCTGGGGATAAAGAGCTTTTACACTGACTACAATGAAATGTTCAAAGACCCCCAAGTTGACGCTGTTTTAATTTCGCTGCCAACCCATCTGCACCTAAAATGCGCCAGCCAAGCCGCTGAAGCAAAAAAAGACATTTTCCTAGAGAAACCCATCGCCGTAACCGTAGACGAAGCCAAAGAGGTAATTTTGGCTGCCCAACGCAACAACGTTAAACTCATGTTGGGCTACCCAATGCGTTTCAATAAACACTTTCTACAACTCAAAGAAGACATAGACAACGGCTTAATCGGCGACGTAGAAAACGCCCATGCAACATACATTTGCTCGGGACCCTTCGTTCATCGTTCAGACGGATATGGTCCTGCTCCAGTCCCTGACTGGTGGTTTAACACCCAACTAACAGGCGGAGGCGTCCTCGTCGACCTGGGCTGCCACATAATTAACCTTCTTCGGTTTTTGCTGGGGGAAGTGGTTGATATTAAAGGTCAGTTTGGTTATCGTTACAGCATGGATTTTGAGGATTCCGCCATGTGCCTATCCAGGTTTGAGTCGGGCACACTTGCCGCCATCAACGTCGGTTGGTATTCCCAAGAGTACACCTTAAGAGTTGACCTTTTGGGAAGCGTTAGAAACGTTTCAACCCAGCACATGCCGCCAAGCGCCATGTCTGCTGCTTACCAAATGTTTACCAAAGGCATCTCTTCTTTTAATCAGCCTCATTTTGATGAATTGCAGTATTTTGTTGATTGCTTACAAAAGGATGAAGCTCCATCTTCTACTGGGTTGGATGGGCTTAGGGATTTAGAGGCAATTTCCAAAGCTTATAAAAACAGGATTACGCTATAAATCGAAACATTGGCTTGATGGCTTTATGGATAGGCACATGGC
>JAMDCS010000123.1 GCA_023488835.1 Candidatus Bathyarchaeota archaeon | reverse complement strand
ACCTATGGATAATTCCAGTGGTTCTAATTGCCATCGTCGCAACTGCAATCATTGGTATAGTCTTCTACCTTGCTTATCCTGAACTAAAATACATAAGAAGCCGAGGCGCATGCAACCCCCAAACTGGATCAACTCTTACTCACACTGCTCAAATATCACAAGCTTCAACCACCCAGTCTAAAACCGAATCACAGCCAACGCCCCAACCAGTAGCAACTACACAGAACTGCGAAGTGCTCTTGAAAACTATGACGCCTGAGGAGCAAAAAGTCTTCAACGTGCTTGTAGCCCACAAAGGGAAATACTTGCAAAAATATGTGGTAAAAGAATCAGGGCTAAGCCGACTGAAAACACACCGAGTAATAGCTAGGTTTACTGAGCGTGGAATAGTTTCCGTTAAAGAATTAGGTAATACTAATGAAGTAACAGTGTCTGACTGGGCAAACGGCTCCTCAGTATAGAAGAAAAAGCTAACTATGGCTTCTTTGATTTCAGCTCCTATATGAAGTCTAAATCAGCTCTTGTATAATCATTTTTTTTATTTAATGTATTTTTTTATATCGGGTTATAGTTTGGCGTTTCCACCATATTTCGAGCAATTGTAAATAGAAAATATTATATGAATATATGTTCATGTATTCAGAGGTGCCCGAAATCTGTTCGCCGACTTCTGCAGATAATGCTAAAATCCAAAAAGCCAAACAAACCACCATAGAAGATACCAAAGCTAGCCAAGTCTCTGAAATACTAAAAGCTCTCTCAGACCCGACAAGAATTAAGATAATCACCGCAATCTCCGAAGAAGAACTGTGTGTATGTGAAATCGCATTAGCTCTTAACATATCCCAGTCACTTGTTTCTCACCAACTTCAAGCATTACGCTTGTTAAACCTTGTCAAATTAAGAAAAAATGGGCGAAACATGCACTACTCCCTTAACAACCATGTCACTTTAAGTATCATCAAAGATTGCGAAAAAATGCTCAGGCGAGCGTATGAGCCTAAAACAGAAAAATCTTGATAAAATTCGCTCTGAACTGCAAAAAGGATGGGTGCTTGCTAAGTGTAAAAAATGCGGCTGCATGAAGGAAGCCCTTGAAAACCTACGCTTAGCCCTTCCTTCAATTCAGTCTGACACTTCAGCGGATTTGCTTACAAGAATTGAAAACTGGCTTAAAGAAGTAGAGCAAACAAAGTATTCCTGTTTAGGCTGTGAGCATTGCTTCCCCGCAGAGGCGACGAATCTCTTTAATGAAGCATTCCCTGAAACAGCAAATTTGCCTTCGTCAAGCTGCAACTTTGAAATTAAAGAAAACGTATGGCCACCTGTCCCCGGAGAATACAACGTTATCTATGATAACGCTGATTGTTCGGTTTCGGTATCTACATTAGCGAGCGAAGATCTCGTAGAAAATCTTGCCCGCCTCAAACCAAAAGGACTTTGTATCGTTGGAAAGACAGAAACAGAAAACATCGGCATCGATAAAGTTATCAAAAATACCATAACTAACCCCGCCATTCGTTTCCTCATTTTAGCAGGCGCAGACCCTCAAGGACACCAAAGCGGAAAAACCCTGCTTGCGTTATCCAAAAACGGTGTAGACGAAAACATGCGAGTGATTAAGTCACCCGCTATCAAACCCATATTGAAGAACGTAACTTTGGAAGAAGTTGAAACTTTTAGACAACAGATAACCCTTGTTGACATGATTGGGTGTGAGGACCCGGCAAAAATAGCCGAAAAAATCAATTCGATTTCCTTAACTTCCAATTCCTGTAAAGAATGCTTGCCACCAACTAAAATAGCCTCAGCTATGACTGTGCCAGTTATCTTTGCAGAGAAATGTTCAAAAGTTGAAGTTGACAAGGCGGGCTACTTTGTAATAATCCCTCAACAGCCTGATAGGATTACTGTAGAGCATTATTCTTACGATAATAAGCTTCTGCGATATATTGAAGGCAAAGACGCCGAAACCCTGTATTCAACTATTGTGTGCAATGGTTGGGTCACTCAGTTGAGCCATGCGGCATATGTTGGAATGGAACTGGAAAAAGCGGAAATGTCTTTGAAATTAGGTTTTAGGTACGTGCAAGATAAAGCACAATACCCCATAAAAAATACAGCTAAAAGGAGAAAAAAAATATGAGTTCAAAGTCGAGTTGGAGAGAAATAACTTTAAAAGACATCTTGTTAAGCGTCACTATCCCGTTGATTATTGCATTAGTAATTATTGCGTTACCGCTTTCTGAACCGATACTAATGCAAGTTGAACCTGCACTGGTCGGCATTTTTGTCTACAACCTTGCAGAGGTCATATTACTTGCCGCTGTGCCAATGTTTTTGGGATTGTTCGTTAACCGCTGGGCTGGCGGTGTAGCAGGTTTCATATGCGGTAGTGTTTATGCACTATGGTGGATAGGTTATGCAAATACACCAAAAATTACCCATGATATTAGTCTACTAGGCTACCTTGTGAGCGCTATGCTTATTGGCTACATTGCGGGCGCATTGAACAAACGCTCTTTTAGTCTTTCAAAAATGCTAGTATCTACATTGATTGCTGGACTTGTGGGTTCTTTGTTTTTGTTTTTAACCTATCAGGTCTCGCCATTGCATATGGTCATTGGCGGCTTTGGTTTATTCACAACAGTAACGCCCCGGATTGTCATTGGCATCATTGTACCCTTGCTCGTCCGGGCATCTTTACGACTACATAAACCTAAGATCGAAAATACTTTGACAAGTCCTCATTAAAGAGGCAACCAATTACTTTTTTTTGGGCTTTATCGTCTTTATCATAACAAACTACTTCAAAGGTTCGGTGCGCAACGCTAAGCTAACTTGGCGCAGATAGACAAACAAAGAAGCATTCATAAACAAAACAAAATATCAAACGGTTAAAAAAGGAGTCTGCAATCAGCGTCACCAACTTTTCGGTAACACCGGAATATGTAAAAAATCTTAGCCAGAGCCGGTGGTTATGATGGCTGGCTAATAAAAATCGACTCACTTAGTAATCTACAATGGAACCAAACTTATGGGGGGAACAAACGATGAGCGTGTATACTCAGAGGTACAAACGAGCGACGGAGGCTATCTGTTGGCTGGCTCTACAAATTCTTCTGGATCGGGATTGGAAGAAGGATGTCTCGTTAAGACTGACTCTTTAGGCAATATATAGTGGAACAATACTTATAGAGGAGCGAGTACTGATGTTGCTTTTTCCGCCGTGCAGACGAGTGATGGGGGGGTTAAATATTTGATGGCTCCAGCAAGGCTATTGGTACCGGTGACACCAATTCTGGCTCGTAAAAACCGAGGTTTCGAGTCTTAGTTATGAAGGAGTTGTTTTGTTCATAGTGATAATGGTTGTAGTAGTCTTGATTGTATTCGTCGCTGTTGCCATTGTTCTAAAAAGAAAAAGGCACTAAGGCGCTTAAAAAAGCATCATTCTTTTTTCTATGGCTATCCTCATAGATAATATCTACCCCTAAGCCATATATGGGAAGGAGCCTCTGCCTACATTTAACTCTTCATGCAAGCCCTGAATAATTCAACAAGTTTCAGCTTTTGGATTAGCTGCTTGATACGAAGAATAATTGATCATAGTATTGTTTGAGGTCGAACCTAGTGTCATTGTAGACTATATCCATATTCGCGCCTACGCGGTTGATGTGATATAATATTGTCTCCGTTACTTGTTGGGCTGCTGCATCTTTTGGCCAGATTCCCCAAACCCTATCATTTGGACTCATAAAGCCCCATCCATAGTTTTGAGGCAGAACAATTGCGGCTTGAACCTTGTCTAAACTCGGGGGTTTAGTGTGGACATAGTTCCAGAATTGTTTCAAAGCCACAAAATGCTCTTCTTTGAGTATGCCGTATTGACTGACGTTTTGCGGATAGTTAAAGACAATTAGGTATTGTGCGCCTTCATTGTAAGCGTACATCAAGTCGTTGAGCAACTTTTGACCGTCTTCAATGTAGGGTGACTGCATGTACTCCCAAGTAATGATGATGCCCCATTGTTTTTGCTGAACGGTTGCAGCGCCTCTTACCATTGCGACTTGGAGGGGTCGGCTGTTATTCCATCCGAACTCTGTAAACACGCCATCGTAACCCGCCAGATAATCAAACCATTGCAATCCAAAATCAGCTGTAAAGGCACTTATCCCAAGCTGTTTTAGCTCTTTCATACCATAGAGCCCAACTTCTTTAGAATCGTTGATGCTTTGAAGACCGTTAACTTGTGCAATAAATTGGTTTGCAGCCTCTGAATAAGTAGTCGCGTTTAAAGGAGACAATATTATATCACATCAACC
>JAMDCS010000046.1 GCA_023488835.1 Candidatus Bathyarchaeota archaeon | reverse complement strand
CTCGCGGTGGATTGCTCTCTTGGGTCGGACTGTTACTCTTTGCGGGGGCAATTTTGCTAATGGCTTTATCAATGCGGACACTAGGAAATGCCTTTACAGTACGTCTTGGCGTGCAACAGGGCCAGCGTCTGGTTACAAGCGGACCGTACCGTGTCATTCGTCATCCAGGGTACCTAAGCTATTTCATCACTTTTCTAGGTATTGGCCTGTCCATGAGCAGCCTGATTATGTTAGTGCTGACGATTCTTAGCATTCCCTTTTTTGTTTGGCGCATTCAACATGAAGAGCAAATGCTGATAACTGAGTTCGGCGATGAATACAAGACTTACAAGCAACAAACGAAATGGAGATTGATACCACTAATTTATTAATAGAAGTTGGGAGCGTATGGTTTTGAAATTCTCATGGAAAAGCTATCAACTCTTCGGGATAATTAGGGATAAAGACAGAATGGCTTATATGAAGGAGATGAACTTTGACATCTGTTGGTTTTCCGCCCTTAAAGTATCTATTTAGCTGGCTAACCGCACGAAATAGAGGAACAACTCGCATAGAAATAATTAAGACCTTACATGAGATGCCACAGAATGCAAACCAGATAGCAACAACTCTTAAGGTAGACTACAAAACAGTAAGGCACCATCTTGGAGTCTTAGAAAAGAAACGGCTAGTTACTTCGGCAGGCGAAAAATACTGTAAAACATACTTTCTCTCACGAATAATGGAAGATAATTTCTTGACTTTTATGGAGTTCCAAAAAAAGCATAAGCATTCTTGCTGATCGAGCACCAACCAGATGCAGAGAAAAAAAGTTTTCTAAAGTTGCGATAACAAATACAGATCGCTTGAGAACCGTTCATCCGACAAATTAACATAACGGGCCGTTATCAATTACTTTCCCTCCAATAAAAAGGGACACTTATGGAAATTCCACCTCCCAAATCTCCAACCCCTTCAAAAAACAAAACACTTTACAATACTCGCAAAAACCTCTATTACTCTCTTGGGCTCAAAAGTAATCACCTATGGAAACTTAAACAGCGATCAATGGGGTAAGAATTGCTAATACCGACGATTTATTATCATATCTAGAGCGTAATATGCGTCCAGGGGAAACAGCAGACTTTACAGTAGTGAGAAATAGCCAAAAGCTAACAATCTCTGACTATTGGTAAAGCGAGATAAGCGCATAGGAACTATCGAGCAAGAATAATTTTGAAACTCATTAATCTTAATCGCAGCTACATGATATTTTAGCTATCTTCACAGAACAATACCATCATTTCTTGAGCCAGCAACGTTTGAAAGAGCCAACCTGCCAATCGCCGGTTTTATGAATGTCTTTGACATGCTTATTTTAGCCATACCTTTCTTGTATCTTCGCAAACTTGGTCCCCAAAAGGGGTCATTTCAGGCATCGCTGGCAGAAGTGACGATGGACCTATTCTCTTATACAGTAACCCTTCTCAGCCTCATCTTCATTTGGCTCGGATATAATATTGCCGATTCTATTGGTTCAATAATAATAGCCTCGAACTTGTACTTTTCAAGATTGGCCAGGCAAAAGAAGCTAATAACCCAAAAAGAACCACTGTGCTGACGGCATGACCGCTTGGAAACGAATTCCCAGTCTCAAACACAATAGCGTTTGCTGGTCGAGGTGAGTAAATAAACGTCTTGAGTGCGGCCAACATCACCGCATTCCCCACCATTGCTGCGATTAAGATTAATGAGTTTCTCTTCATCTTTAACAAAAATAAGGTTACACCCAATATGAGTGAGGACACAAGCAAAGGAGTTGTATCAAAGCTATCTGCAACCAGCTTAGCTATAAAGATAAAAAAGCCAGTATTGATAGTTGCAATCCATGAATTTATTTCATTGTCTATCTCGCCAAAATTCCTTTCAAAAAAGCAATTAACACAAAGCACATTAAACATATTAACGAAACAATCAATAGAGAGCGTCTATTTCCTAAACCAGACATGAAGCCCACTACAACGCTTTTTCTTTTATGTGAACCTTTCTTTAACTTTCTATTATTTATTATCGCTCTTGTATAGAAAGTAAACTCCCACTGCCATGATTAGCCCTGCAAAAACCTGGACCGCAGTGAAGGGCTCATTTAGAATTCCAAAAGCAAACATAGCTCCAAACAGGGCTGCGGTTGAAAAGATTGCGCCTGTTCGCATAGAACCTATTTCTTTAAGACCTAACATGAAGAATAAGATCGAGAAGCCTATGCTGAAGGCGCCAACTGAAAGCAGATAGGGAAAGACTGAAAGAGGCATAAACAAATTCAAGTTTAGCACATAATCCATAGCTAGCAGGCTAACGCCGCCTATTAGGCATTTCAGGGCTGCCACCAAGATCAAATCATCTTTAATGCATAAGAATTTGCTTAGATTGTTATCAATGCCCCAAAACAAGCAGGCGACCAATATGAAAAGGTTACCCAAAAGCAACGTTTCCAACGATAACTGATTAAATTGCCCATTAGTCGTCAGGAAAATTGCTCCAACAATCAAAATCGCAATAGCGCCCAACTCTTTTCTGCTATAGCGCTCTTTAAGAAAACTGAGAGCTATCAAAACGGTAAAGAGGCTTTCGGCATTTTGGAGCAAAGAAGCGTTAATTGCTGTCGTCTGGTTAAGACGGTTGAGAAACAAAACGGGTGCTATAATGGAGCCTGAAAGAGCCACCAAACCAAGCGTTGCCACGTCTTTTCTGCAGAATTTTTTTTCTGTTTTTGTTGGCGTCTTCAGTAGCCCCATGACTGGTTTTCGGATAGGCGTGAAGCGCACTATTGATAAGGCAAGCCCAGCGAAAAGGTATATCAATCCTGCAACAACTGTTGGGTGAACTTCTGACAAAACTATTTTGTTCAGCGTGGTTCCTAACCCAAACAAAATGGCAGAGGCAACTACTGCTATGTAACCCCAATGATGAGTCATAACATTGCTCTAAATGAATCGTCCTATTGCTATTGAACTGCTGGGTTGTTTTTTGTCTTGAGCAGTCTGAGTATTTCCTTTCTTGCTTCACCAATTGTGAGTGGCAATTCCGCATCAATGGGTAAATTGTCATTTTTCTTTAGCACTTCAAAGAGGTGAGTTAGCCGTGGAGAGCGCAAATTAACCTCTCTAATGAGTTCTGTGTTCGAAAAGATTTCTTTAGGTAGACCCTCTGAAACCAGTTTACCCTTGTTTAGAATGTAAAGTTTGTTTGCAAATATAGGTACCATATCGACATCATGAGTTGCAAGCAACAGCGTGATTCCTTTTTCCTTATTTAGTTGCAATAGCAGATGCAGGATTTCGCTGGTTGCTCGTGGATCAAGATTAGAGGTCGGCTCATCCATAATGATAACTTCAGGTTGCATAGCAAGTACTCCAGCAAGAGCCACACGTTTCTTCTGCCCTAAACTCAAAAAATGCGGCGGTTTTTCCAAGTACTCAGACATACCCACTGTTTTGAGCGCTTCATTAACTATCATTTTAACCTTGTCTGTTGGGTAGCCGAGATTAAGGGGTCCAAAGGCAACGTCCTGTTTCACTGTCGGAGCAAATAATTGATCGTTGGGGTCTTGGAAAACAAAGCCTACCCGTTTTCTCAGCTCAAGCAGCGATTTTGAGTCATACTGCAAAGGCTTCTTCTCAAAACATATTTTGCCCGAAGTAGGTTTTAGTATTCCGTTTAGATGGTTGAGCAGCGTTGTCTTTCCTGAGCCATTTGTGCCAAGCAAGGCTATTCTTTCGCCCCTATCAAAACTCAATGAAACATTATCTAAGGCAATAGTTCCATCAGAGTAGTGATGGGATAGATTTTCTAATTCAAACAGCATTGTACAATCTCCAAATAGTTAACATATTAAGGATTGAGTACGGGAAGGGCTTCATCGAATACAGGTGTGAACGATTTTTTAGTCTAAACATTGAAATTATACAACTCCAAATTTTGTTACAGTTAAGGCTGCAAATATCAACATAACATCAAACAAGATAACCCCTATGACGGCAAGTTTGTTAGGTTTAGGGAGGTCTTCTAAAACACGGATGTTGCCATCATAACCTCTTGCACTCATAGCGATGAAGGTACGTTCTCCCTGCTCAAGGGTTCTAATGAAGAGATTTCCTGCAAGCAGTGCTAATGAACGAATTTTTGTCCAACCCGGCTTTCCTAACCGAAGCGTCTGTGCAGTCTGCATCTTCGCTGAGACCTCTATGAAGACAAATATGTACCTGTAAATCAGCAGTGATATTTCGACAACGATTTTTGGCAGGTGTGCTTTTCGAAGAGTGATGAAAATGTCTGTCATTGAAGTTGTCAGCACCAAAAAGTACATGGCCGAAACTGCGCCCTCAACTCTGAAGAATGTGGCAATTGCCATGTTGACTCCGTCTTTGAAGACTGTCCAC
>JAMDCS010000093.1:673-4520 GCA_023488835.1 Candidatus Bathyarchaeota archaeon | reverse complement strand
ATTAAGCTGGGCAAATGACGACAGAAACACAATCATCTTCGTTAGCTACCAGATTGAAGGCACCATGGGCAAACGCGTCCAAAAAGGCGTAGGTGAAGTAACCATGATGGATAACGAGGGCAAAATGGCGGCGTTGTCAGTTAAGATGCAGGTAGAATCGATTGAGGGCTTTTCAGGTCACTCTGACAGGCGCCAACTGGTTAATTACTTGACTCATCTGACACCTAAGCCTGAACGCATCTTTGTAGTCCACGGTGAAAAACAGAAAACCATGACGTTCGCTAACTTTATGGATAACAAAGCAGGCATAAACACTGTGGTTCCAGCTATACTGGAAACCTATAGGCTGCTGTAAAGATAAGAACACCAAAATCAGAAAACTTAGGCTGCTGTAGGCAAAGGCTCACTAGAACTAGAGACTGGCGCTGGCGATTTTTCTCGCCAAATCCTTATAGTTTTTGGGCAGATAACAACTCGTTCTTCACCTAAACGTGCGATATCGCCGCCTATGGATTCAGCAAACTGGAAGAGTTCATTAACTGCGGTCTTGACGTCTTCTATGCTCTTACCTGCTAGAGGCGTAACACGCAAAATTATGATGTTACCGTTTTTGACCTCGGTTTTGATGTTTTCAAGGTCGGATAGTTCTCGGAGAGGCATGGCTTTGAGGTAGGTTTTGCTTGTGGGTTCAGTGGCTTCTGGCTTTTGCTCGACTGGTGGGGCAACGGTTTCTGGTGGAGTTTCTTGGACGGGCGCTGTGTTTTCTTGTGGTGGCTCCTGAGTTGTGATGGCTGGTTCTTGGTGTGTTTCTTCTGGGGGCTGTGCAGGTGCTTCTTGTTTGGGTTCTTCTTGAGGAGGCACAGCTGGTTTTTCTTGTTCTGGTTGTTTCTTTTTGCGGAATAGGTTGAACGGCATTTTTTTCTCCTCTAAACCCATTAATATCTATGCTTTAACAGTTAAGCGTTTCTTTACTTTAAGTCTGACGCAGACCTATATTTTAGATTTGTTAGCACCTAAATATTTGATTTGTGCTTTTCTACTCACTACATTCTGGTTTTTTGGCAGAGGTTGCTGTTTATGGTGACACAAAAAAGAGGTTAGGCTAATAGGATTGTGAGGTTGTTTATGACGGTGATTATTAGGAAAATCATTAAGCCTGCATACGCTCCCTTTATCAACCTGCTTGAATACTTGAAGGCTTTAGTGCTCTTATCCATCGCCTTGTTTAGTGTTCTTTTAGCTAAAATGTAAGTGAAACCTATCAGAAACGTAGCGGAAATCTTCAGAGCCAAAAAAGCTACGATGCTTGTGCTGACGATGCCTGTCATGAAAGGGTTTAACTCGGCAGCGCCAAAATACGTCACGCCTATAACGGTTGTTATGCAGTCGATGGAGCCTAATAGTATTATAAAGAAACTCGGAAATACCTCTGACTTTAACGCATACATTGAAGCCTTCTCCTTTCTCCTTCCTTCTCAATACACAGTTTGCAGTCAAGGCTTAAGAACCAAGTTGCTAAACTCGATATATTCCAAAACTTAAAAACAGCAAAAAGCTCTCTTTAACGAGCCCTTACTAACTATGTATTATTAATGACACATATACCCAATTAAATATTTTCGCCTTTAAATAAGGGGGCTATAGTCTTTTTTCACGCCCGAGTTTCTAAGAATTTAGCAGGTGTTGAAGGTTAAAACGCCCTGTTTTCAGCGCATAAGCCTTATATTTGGAAGCTTAACCTCTTTTGCTGAAGGCTTTACGCATGCACAAGAAACTCTTGATTCCTGGTCCAACCGAAGTAAGTAAAGAGATTCTTAACGAGCAAACTCATTACTTAATCGGCCATAGAGAAAAAGAGTTCTCCGTCTTATACGGTGGAATAACCGATAAAATCGCCAAGTTCTTCCAATTAACACCCGATTATAAGCCCACTGTAACCACTTCATCAGGCACTTTGTGGTTTGACATAATCGGCCGAAGCATCGTAAAACAAAAAGCCCTAGCATGCGTAAACGGCGCTTTCTCCCAGCGAAGCGCCCAAACTCTTGCTGCCTGCGGCAAAGAAACCGACGTTATAGAAGTGGAAATGGGTAAAGCAATCAAACCTGAAATGGTCGCAGAAAAACTTGCCTGCGGCAAATACGACACACTATCTGTTTGCCACAACGAAACCTCCACTGGTGTTCGAAACCCGATAGCTGAAATCGGCAAGATGGTCAAGAAGGAGTATCCTGACATTATCTTTGCTGTGGATGCTGTTTCTTCGATGGCTGGCGACAAAACTTTGCCTTCAGAGATGAACTGCGACATAGTTTTTGGTTCTACCCAGAAATGTTTCGCGTTGCCTCCTGGCTTGGCAGTTGCTCTTGTTAATGACCGTGCGATTGAACGTGCCAAACAGGTCCCAAACAGAGGAGCATACACCGACTTGGTGGACATCTTTGAGTTTGAAAAGAAACACCAAACCCCCTTCACACCAAACATCCCACTGCTCTACGCACTCAACAAACGCATGGACCTCTTGCTGGAGGAAACCTACGATAAAGTTTACCAACGCCACAAAGACATGGCAACCTACACCCAACAATGGGAAGGTGAAGATTTTGCGATGTTCCCCGAAGCAGGCTACGAATCTATAACGGTTAGCTGCATACACAACACACAGGGCAAAAACGTCAAGGAACTCAACCAGAAACTCGCAGAGAAAGGCTACATGATTTCTGGTGGCTACGGCAAACTGGCGGAGAAAACCTTCCGCATCGGACACATGGGCGAATGGAACCTGGCAGGAATCAAAGAAGTCATAGGGCTAATTGACCAGATTTGGGGATTAAAGTGACCATTAAAATCCTCGTTAGCGACAAAATATTTAACGAAGGCATAAAACTTCTCCAAGAAAAAGGCTACCAAGTTACATGTGCATGGGATATGCCGAAGGCTGAGTTGCCTAAAATCATCGCTGATTATGACGTGTTAATCGTGCGGTCAGCAACCAAAGTCAAAGGCGAACTGCTTGATAACGCCAAAAAACTCCGCGTGATTGGGCGTGCAGGTGAAGGCTTAGACAACGTTGACTATGAAAGAGCCAAAAAATTGGGCATTGCTTTGGTGAATACCCCGCATGTTTCCTACATGAGCGTTGCAGAACTAACCATAGGGCACATGTTGGCGCTGGCAAGAAACATCGTGCAGGGAACAACAAGCCTTCGCGAAGGCAAATGGGATAAAGAAAAATTAATGGGTAATGAAGTCAACGGCAAAACCTTGGGAGTTATCGGCTGCGGATACATCGGCAAAACCGTGGAGCACTTAGCCAAAGCCTTGGGTATGAAGGTGTTGCCAGTGGAGGAATGTGTCTACGACCGTTTTGTTCCGCTGGGCGAAATGCTGACCCAAGCAGACTTCATCACCATCCACGTACCCCTAACAGCGCACACAAAACACATGATATCCACAAAAGAATTTAACCTCATGAAAAACGGTGTAATGCTAATTGACTGTTCCCGCGGTGGCGTGGTGGACCAAGAAGCACTCTACCAAGCCCTCGTTTCAGGCAAAGTCGCTGGTGCAGCACTGGACGTTTTTGAGGCGGAACCGCCAAAAAATAGCAAACTCTTCACCTTAAACAACGTTATCGCCACTCCGCATATGGGTGCGCAAACGCATGAAGCGCAGCTGAAGGCAAGCATACAAATAGCTAAAGCCGTTATTGAAGCGCTGGAAAAAACTGTGAGCTGAACCGTTTGGTTGACATTAGACCCTTCAAAGCTATACGCTACACAAGAAAAGCTGGCGACGCCGAGGATTTGATAACGCAGCCATACGACAAAATAGACTCCGAAATGCA
>JAMDCS010000093.1:0-656 GCA_023488835.1 Candidatus Bathyarchaeota archaeon | reverse complement strand
GAACAAAACAAATACGAAGTCGCAAACGAACGCATCACGCAGTGGCTAAAAGAAGGAATAATGGCAAAAGAAACCCAACCCGCCATTTTTGTATCACGCCAAGAATTCACCTTAGACGGCAAAAAATACGAGCGCACAGGATTAATCGCCGCGTTGCGGCTTTACCCGTACAGCGAAAACATGGTGTTCCCCCACGAAGCAACCTATAAAGCGCCAAAATCTGACCGATTAAACATGCTGCGCACGGTGCAAAAAGACCTTGAATCCGTCTTTTTAATCTACCAAGACCAAGAAAAGAAAACGATTGCTTTCTTAGAGGAAACAGCGAAAACCAAGCCAGTTATCCAAGTTACGGATTCATTGCAGGTTAAGCATACGGTTTGGGTGGTTACTGACCCAGAGAAAATTAGGCAGTTGCAAGCAATCCTGATTAACAAAACCATGGTAATCACCGATGGTCACCACCGCTATGAGAGCGCTTTGGCTTACCGAGATGAGATGCACAGCAAAGGCAACTGGACAGAGAATTCAGCCTTCAACTTCCATATGAGCTACATGGTGCCGGTTCAGGAAGAAGGGCTCGTTGTTTTGCCAACCCATAGGCTGCTTAAAGAGTACAAGTTAACACCTCAGGTTTTGGAAGGTTTCAAGTTTTT
>JAMDCS010000084.1 GCA_023488835.1 Candidatus Bathyarchaeota archaeon | reverse complement strand
CGTCTTCGATTGTGGATGTGTCGCCGAGTGGTGCTCCGGTTAGGACTGCTTTGAGGAGTCTGCGCATGATTTTGCCGCTTCGGGTCTTTGGCAGTTTGTTAACGATGATGACGGCGTCTGGAGTTGCGATTGGGCCAATTGTGACTCTGACGTGTTTTATGAGTTCTGCTCGGAGTTCGTCTGATGCTGTGAATCCGCTTCGCAAGACTACGAATGCTACTGGAACTTCGCCTTTAACTGCGTCTTCTTTGCCCATGACTGCTGCTTCAGAGACTGCTGGGTGAGAAACCAATGCGCTTTCAAGTTCGACGGTGCCGATTCTGTGTCCTGCTACTTTGAGGACTTCGTCTGCTCTGCCGAGCAACCAGAAGTATCCGTCTTGGTCGCGGATTGAGTAGTCGCCTGTGACGTAGATTCCTGGCCACCTGCCAAAGTATGCTGATTTGAAGCGTTCGGGGTCTTTCCAGAGGGTCTGCAGCATTCCTGGCCACGGTGACTTGATTACTAGGAAGCCTTTGTTGCCTGCTGGGATTGGTTTTCCTGTGTCGTCGAAGATGTCTATGTTTACTCCTGGCATTGGGAGGGTTGCGCTGCCTGGTTTAAGCGGTGTTAGATCGAGCCCTGCTGTGGGTGAAATCATGAATCCGCCTGTTTCTGTTTGCCACCAGGTGTCGATTATTGGGAGTCTTTCTTTGCCGATTACGCGGTAGTACCATTTCCATGCTTCAGGGTTGATTGGTTCGCCGACTGAGCCTAGTAAGCGTAGGGTGCTGAGGTCGTGTTTTAGTGGCAGTTCTTCACCGAATTTCATGAACATTCTAACTGCGGTGGGTGTGCCGTAGAGGATTGTGATGCCGTGTCTTTCAATCATTTCCCACCAGCGGTCTTGCCCTGGATAGTCAGGTGTGCCTTCGAAGAGGAACGCGGTAATTCCCATGCTTAATGGTGCATAGACGTTGTATGTGTGGCCGGTGATCCAGCCGATGTCTGCAACGCACCAGTAAATGTCCTCGTCGGTTGGGGCAAACGCCCATTTAAGGGTCCAGTAAGCCCAAACAAGGTATCCTCCTGTGCCATGTTGGACGCCTTTCGGTTTGCCAGTGGTTCCTGAAGTGTAGAGGATGAACAGTGGGTCGGTTGCGCTGAGGTGTTCGGGTTCAACGTATGCGTTTGCGCCTGCAGCTGCAAGTGCGTCAGTGTACCATACGTCTCTGCCTTCTTTCATTTGGACTGGTTGGCCTGTGCGTTTGACAACGATGACTTTTTCGATGCCCGGCATGTTTGGTAGTCCGCGGTCTGCGTTGTCTTTGATGGCGACTGGTTTCCCTCGGCGGAAAGAGCCGTCTGCTGTAACAAGGACTTTTGCTCCACAGTCGTTTACTCTATCTGCTAGTGCTTCAGCGCTGAATCCTGAAAACACCACAGCGTGGACGCCTCCGATTCTTGCGGTTGCAAGCAGAGTTATTGGCAACTCTGGGATGACGGGTAGGAAAACTGCGACGCGGTCGCCTTTTTTGACGCCGTAGCTTTTGAGTGCTTTAGCGAGTTTGTTGACTTCGCGGTATAGTTGGTAGTAAGTGTAAGTTTTTACTTCTCCCATTTCGCCTTCCCAAATGTAGGCGAGTTTGTTTTTGCGTGCGGTCTTTATGTGTCGGTCAAGGGCGTTGTAGGAAATGTTGAGTTCTCCATCAGGGAACCACTTGTAGAACGGCGGGTTCGAGTCATCCAGCACTTTGGTTGGAGCTTTGAACCAGTCGATGGCTTTTGCTTTTTCTGCCCAGAACTCTTGCGGATTTTTAATAGATTTCTCCCATTCTTGTTTGCGTTTTTCTCCAGAAGAAACCTTTGCAATACTTGGACTGTACTTTTCGTTGAAAGGTAAACTAGCTTCTGACATATGCTTCATTCCTATAGATGCTGGGAAGAGTAAACCCTAGAGAATATAAGTTTTGTGAAAACAAAAAAAGGATGCGGATATTAGATTTTTATTTTACTAGGCGATAGGTATTCATTGTTTTTGCGTGGGAGCATAAAGTTTGGGCATGCTATCCGTTAAGAATGTTGGATTCTGGAAATTATTAATTGTAAAATAAACAAAAAAAACTGAGTTTAAAAGCGAAACGCATTTAATTAGGTACGATTAGTGTGGTGAGCCATGAGAGGGTATCTTTATGAGTGAAAAAACAGCTGTTGAACCAAAAATAATGAACCGTTGGATTATCGTTATTGGCGGAATTCTGATTCAGCTTGCATTGGGAGCGATTTATGCATGGTCTGCATTTACGACTCCTCTGCAAGGAACATTGGCAACTCCTAGTCAATTTGCATTCACAAAAACAGAAACACAGGCAATCTTTAGCGCTGGACTTTTAGTCTTTGCAATCTTTACAATTATTGGCGGTAGACTACAGGTTAAATATGGTCCAAAGAAAATAGCCGCCATAGGCGGTTTACTTCTAGGGCTGGGCTACATTTTGGCTAGTTTTGCTGGTGCAAGTTTTATTGGAAAACTTATCTTTATCGGTGTCATAGCTGGCGCAGGAATAGGTCTAGCGTACGTTGTTCCAATTGCTACAGGAGTAAAATGGTTCCCTGACAAGAAAGGGTTAGTCAGCGGACTAGCAGTTGCTGGATTCGGATTTGGTGCTTTCATTTGGATACTAATCGCCAACCCACCCAGTATCCTTGGATTTAGCGGTTTAATCAGCAAACAACCTGGAGCATTCGCATACACTATTGCAAATGTTGACAGTGCATTCTTGATTTACGGTGTCGCATTCCTTGTTCTTGTACTGGCAGGTTCTCTTGTCATGAAGAATCCCCCAGCAGGTTGGAAACCAGCCGGATGGACCCCTCCACAAGCGCAACCGGGCAAAAAGCTCGGGTCATGTCAAAAACCAAAAGAGATGCTTAAGTCAAAGAGTTTCTACCTGCTTTGGATGATGTTCCTTATCGGTGCATTAGCAGGGTTAATGGTGATTGGAAACGTTCAAAACTTCGCCAAGAGCCCAACCGATGGATTCACCATAAATGGTTTTAGTGCACAGGAAGCAATAGATTTTGCAGTAATCGGTGCAGCTGTGTGTTTGCCAATTTTCAATGGTGCAGGCAGAATTATTTGGGGGCAAGTTTCAGATAGAATTGGACGCAGCAAAGCCCTTATCGGCATGTTTGTGTTCCAAGCGGCTATGATGACCGTTTTCTTCTACACTACTTCCAATCCCTACTTGTTCTACGTTATCGCTGCTTTAATCGGATTCAACTTTGGCGGAAATTTCGCGTTATTCCCAGTTGCAACTGCTGATTCATTTGGCGCGGAAAACCTCGCAATAAACTACGGCTTTATCTTTACTTCCTATGGAATAGGCGGAGTTATAGGTCCACTCCTCGCAGGTTACGTACAAGACGCCGGTTTGAGTTTCCTGTATGCTTTCATCCCCGCAGCAGTCATGTGCATCATCGCGGCGATACTAGCTCTGGCATATCATAGCATCTGCCGAAAAAAGAGTATATAGACAGCAAAACGTAGGCGTGCAATAAACGCCTAATTTTTATTTTTTTTTGTAAGTCTGCTTGTTTGATTTTTTCTTTTCCCTAAGTATGCAAGTTGTATGGTTTTGTAACTGATTTCTACAGCATTAAAAAGTGGGTAAACGGGAGCAGATTTGTCATTTTTGTGGTTGCTGAACTGGGCAAAGTCTCGGGCATTAGGATAAGGACTTTTTGTTTCTTTTAGGCTGCTCTTAGCCTGCTTGCCCCGCTGTTTCTTATACGCTTATTGTTGGGCGGTTTTGCTCAAAGAATTTGTTTGCGCATAGCGATGCTGACGTTGAGTTCGTGTTTGAAGTTTTTAATTTGTTTGTCCCAAAGCTGAGTCTGAGGTGTTTCTCCCCCTTGAAGTTACGTATTTGCCAGCTTCTAAAGAAGCAAACACTATACCTGCAAACAGGCCAGCAATTGCCCAATCAACCAGTTCTGGCATGTGCACGTAAAAGACCGTTTGTAGACCAGGCACATATAAGATAACCAATTGCAAGGCATGTGTGAGAAGAACGCCACTAACAGCAGAGCAGTCATGAGTACGGGCATGGTGCTTAAATAAACTTTGACATCTCGGCTAAACACGCTCTCAGTGGGTTTGCGGGGTTTGCGCTCCATCAAGTCGGGGTCTCCCGGGTCAACGCCCAACGCTATGGCGGGTAACCCGTCGGTAACAAGGTTCATCCAAAGCAATTGTACAGCCATTAACGCGATGGCGGCTTTATTTATGGCGTCTCTGCCTTGGTCGGTATAGTTCAATCCAGGCGAAAACACACTAGCCAGGTACGGTACAGACACAACAGCTATGAACATGACCAAGATTTCCATGATGTTGCATTGCAGCAGATAGGCGAGGTATTTTTTGATGTTGTCAAAGATTTCTCTGCCTTCTCTGACGGCTTTAACGATGCTGGCAAAGTTGTCGTCGGCCAAAACCATGTCGGCAGCTTCTTTGGTGACTTCGGTGCCTGAGATACCCATGGCAATGCCTATATCACTCATTTTGAGTGCTGGGGCATCGTTAACTCCGTCGCC
>JAMDCS010000058.1 GCA_023488835.1 Candidatus Bathyarchaeota archaeon | reverse complement strand
TTGCAAATTATATACTTTTAGACCATATTGTTGTAACAGAGAGGAAGAAAAAATGAGCGATAACCAAAACGATAAAAAACAATACATCGTTAATTCGAAATTAACTTACCCTCAAATGATGGGAAACTCTGCTGTCCACTGTCTGTTTATTTGCGGTGGGCGGCTAAAATTAGAGGGTTAACGGCCTAAATCTCCCCATCAGGGGTCTCTCTATAGGGCTATGAAAATGGTTAGGTAGTGAGGGGGAGGTGGCTGTGAGGTAGGTAGGTCTCAGTTTAGTTGGGAATCGGACTGCTTGCAGAATCAAAATGCAACCAATAGCAACTTTATGTAAAAGCTGATGTAAGAGGGCGCTTCTGGTAAGCCCGTTGGAAGTAGTTGCTATAAGAGGGTTGCACTGCAATTTCTAAGATTGATTTTTTGCTGCTTTTTATTGGGGGCGGGGTGTTGGCATGCAATAGAGCGGCTGTTTTGTTTAAGGCTGAACTGCTTGCGGAATCGACCCTCTAGTTCCTGCAATTAGGCACAGTTGCCGCTGCCAAATCAAGCGTAGCTGCCAAGTCCGCTGGTAGAAGATGAAACAAGGGGGTTTGGAAAAATCTTCTAAGATTGAAAAATGGGTTTAGGCCGCTTCTGGGTTTTGGGGTTTTACTCGGGGAATGGTGTTTTTAATCGGTTTGCAGTTGCTGCTACGCCTGAACCATAAAAGCAACGGTTAAACCTAATCACAACCTGCCTACAACGCAGTCCAAACGCAGAACCCAAAACAGACGCCGCAGCCAAGCCCGACAGGTTGTTGATGTGTATAGGGCGCAACCCTCCATCTAATAACCTAAAAAATAAAACCTATCACCCTCAAAATAGGGCTAATTTACCTAAAAATAGCTGATAATTTTAAAAAATCTAATTTAGAGTTTACTTGGAACTACTTCAGCTGCGCCAATAAGGGTCTTTAGCGATTTGACTTCGTCTCGAAGCGCACCAACCTCACCTTCAAGGGCATCTGCTTTTGCGTCTGCCTGCTTTTTGAGGTTCTCAAGTTCCAGTTGGAGGCTTCTTTTTTCTGCTTCTAAACTTTTTATCTTATCCATGGTACTTTTTAGGCTACTGCTCATATGGTTGGTCCCCAGCAGCTGATAGATTGGTTGTGTTTGCACTTAAGACTTTTGCAACAACAAAACCATCCAAATAAAATACAGGATATATTCAAAAAGTGAATATGTGTCGGGGATTTATAGATGCAGTTTTATATAGGCAGTTGCAAATTAAACATAACTAATTTGCTCACATTATCGGAATGTGTCTAAATGAGAAAGACCATATTCAAAAAACTAGAAGCGCAGGGACTAATAGCAAATTACAACCGCCTACGCAAGAACCTGCCGCCTAAACTACCAGACCGCGTCTACATCTGGGATGAAACCTTCCGAGAAGGAATCAAGGCACCAACAGTATACCTAACCTACGTCGAGCAAGTTAGACTCGCCAAACTCATGGACGAAGCAGGCGTCGAAGTCGTCAACGTCGGCTTCCCCGCACTATCCGAAGAAGAAAAACGCACCGTAAAACGCATCGTCAACGAAAGCTTCACCCACGTAAAACTCGTCGCATCAGCAGAACCAACCAAAAACAGCATCAACGCCTGCATAGAATGCGGCATAAAAGAAATCGTCATAGAATCCCCAATAAACGGATTAAACTTACAATACAAACTAAAACTCACCAAAGAACAAGGCCAACAACGCATAATCGAAGGCATAGAATACGCCAAAAAACACGGCATAACCGTAAACTTCACCCTCATGGACGGAACCCGCACACCACTCGAAGACATCACCCAAACATTCCAAGCAGCCGCAAACGCAGGCGCCACCCGCCTAGTCATCGCAGACAGCGTCGGCTTCATACGCCCCCTATCCATGCGCTACCTAATCTCCCACATACGCGACAGCCTACCCGAAACAATCAAAAAGAAAGCACCACTGGGCATCCACTGCCACAACGACTTCGGCCTAGCCTCCGCCAACACCCTAGCAGCCATGGAAGAAGGCGTATCCTACCTCCACACATGCATCGCCGGATTCGGCGAACGCGCAGGCATCGCACCATTCGAAGAAGTCGTCACCGGAACCGAATTACTCTACAACATAGACACAGGCATAGACCTAGGTAAAATTTACCGCATCGCCCAATCAGCCGAAAAAGCATTTGCAATGCCCATTCAGTTCCATAAACCCATTATTGGCGAAAACATCTTCACACATGAGGTTGAGGAAGAAGTCGAGGAAATGATGCAGCAGCCACTAGTGTTTGAACCGTTCCCACCCGAAATCGTCGGACGGGAAACCATGATATTCATAGGTCGAAACACTGGTCAAACCCTCATCCAGAAGCTGCTTGAGAAAGCTGGCATCCGCGCCTCACCACGCCAAATGGATGAACTCTTCAGACGCATCAAAGGTCCACAAGAAAGCCTTGACAAAGGCGAAGCCCAGATGACTTACTACCAAGTCAAGAAACTCATGAAGGACCTCCTCAAAGGCTATACGATGGATGAATTCTGGCATCTTGTTGAGCAGGTTACCCGTCAGCGTCCCAAGCTTCCAAAGACCGTTAAGAAGTCTTCGGAAACCGCTGATAAATTAGTACCCTAAATCAGTTTTTATTTTCTTTATTTCCTCTTTGTTTGGATGTTTTGGGTGGTTGTAGATGGGTCCGCTTGGTTTTTCGTTGTAGTAGGGTCGGTTGCAGTCTGGGCAGCCAGATGTGCGAAAAGCTGTGCCTTCAGTGATTATTTGGTCAATGGCTTCTTTGGTTAATCCATAATTGGCTATTTTGCCGTGTTTGTCAAAACTCATTTCCGCCAACTTTGCTTTGCCGTTGACAATCAGGTATCGGGCAAGCTGAATCCGTCTGTAGGATTCCAGCGTTGGGGGAGCATTAGCTTCAAGCGTTGTACCTCTAATGGGGGTAAACGCAAACAGCGCGGGCAAAACCCCTAAATCTACGCACCGCTCAACAACAGCTACCACTTCTCGTTCCGTTTCGCCCAACCCCACAATAACATGGGTACTGATATTGCTGGTTCCAAAAACAGCTAAGGCCTCAGCGAATAGCTGGAATTGGTTTTCCCAGCGGTAACAGCCACCCGCATCCTTGCCTTTCACTCTATCGAAGACTGCTTCGGTAGCTGCATCTAACGCAATACCTAATCGATCAACGCCTGCTTGCTTTAGGTGTCGGATGTTTTCTGTGGTTTGGGGTTGACAAGAAACCGAGACAGCTATGCTAGTATCACTTTTGATTGCTTTAACAAGACCTTCAAGTTCAGCGAAGACTTCAGGGTAGTTTAGGGCTTGAATGCATACTCGCCCAATCTTTTTCTGCTCGACTGCTGCCTTGAGTCCTGATAGTGCTTTTTGTGTGGGGTAGGTGGGCCATGTGACTCTAGAGAGGAGTTGGGTGCTGCTTTTGCCTTCCCTTGCCTGTGGGCAAAACCCGCAGTTTGCGTTGCATTTTCCTTCACGGTACGTCATGAGGTAAGCTGTGGTTGGGGCCGCATCCAATTTGCCCTCCGTTAGTCCAAGAACGATGGCTGTGCCTAAGGAAACACGAATTTGCATGGGTAAAGCTGCGGTTGGCAATGTGGTACCTGAAAAGAAATGGTGGCTTTGGAGTTATTTAGTTATATAGTTTGCATTTTGGGGTGTCTAAGATTAGGTCGTTGTTGCAACAAGGCGTGTCGGTAGTTGGCGGCTAAGCTTGCGGTGCGGGTAACAAACGCTGCAATTGCAAATGTTGGAAAGCCGATTTCGACTAATGTGAAAATGGCTGGAGTCGGTGAGAGTAGGGTTAGGCCTATGGCGATGTAGAGTACGCTGCCGATGTACTTGCCCAATGGGTCATAGAGTTTCTTAGAGTAGAGGCTAGAGATGATGAATTGGGCAAACGAGGCAACAATTAACATCATAATCCATGTGGGGTAGTAGCCGCTATAGGTGAAAGCAGCAAAAATGCCCGTTATGAAAATAAAGTCGGTTACTGCGTCGAAGTAGCCACCTGCCTTCGAGGTGACCATGAGTTTCCTTGCGACATAACCGTCAATTAAATCAGTTAACTGTGAAAAACCAAAAACGATGATACACGCCAAAGGGTTGCCAGCGTTGTAAAAGTAGAGGAAAATGGGCAAAGCTGCCAATCGCAGCGAACTTATGCCCGAGGGAATTAAAGCGGTTTTGTTCATGGCAAACCCTTTATGGCGTTAATTTGGAGGCTTCCTCTTTGAGGAACTCGAAGTTGCGGTTGCTCCGATAAGACGTCAACATTTGAATCACGTTGCCGTTGGCGTCTTGAATGGTTTTTGTCATGGCGTCTTTGACATTTAATGGGTCTAGGCCGCCACCCAATATTATGATGGTCGTGTTTATACCGTTTAGGTTTCCGATGCGAACAATCTGGTTAGTGATTGTGGGTGCGGGGTTGAAGTCATAGATTGCCCAGCCCAAAACCAGCAGCGAGTATTTAGAAATGTCTGTTGGGGCTAACTGGAGGTTGCTGCCTTGAAATTTTGGCCCCAGAAAAGGTGGAAAAAAATCGTGCTAACCAC
>JAMDCS010000096.1 GCA_023488835.1 Candidatus Bathyarchaeota archaeon | reverse complement strand
GGGATTGGTGAGCCAATATTTGACTCTTTCGCACAGAGCAGCGAGGATTTGGTCGTCGACTTTGTTCACTTTTTTTCTCAGCTGTTGAATCTCGTCCATTTTTAGTGCTCCTTGAGGACTTTGGGTATGAATCCTGAGCGGATCATGTGGTCGGCTAAGGTTATGGCGACGGCTGCTTCGATGGCTGGTACGGCTTTTGGGACTACGCAGGGGTCGTGTCTGCCCTTAACGCTTATGGTAGCGTTCTCCATTGAGGAGAGGTTAACGGTTTTCTGTTCCTTGGCAATAGAGGGCGTTGGCTTTATTGCCACTCTAATGATTATGGGCATGCCACTGGATAAGCCGCCCAAAACGCCGCCTGCATGCTCCGTTGAAGTGACAACTTTTCCGCCCTTCAACAGGAAAGCGTCGTTATTTTCTGAACCCATCAACTCAGTAGCCCTGAAACCAGCGCCAAACTCCACGCCCTTCACCGCTGGAACAGCAAACACTGCCTTAGCCAAAGCAGAATCCAACGGGTCAAATATTGGCTCACCAATCCCCACAGGCATGTTTAGCGCTATGCATTCGATTATTCCGCCAAGGCTGTCGCCTGCTTTTCGGGCGTTGATTATGGCTTCCTCCATCTTCTCTGCGCAGGCCAAGTCTGGGCATCGGGTGGCTGCTGCGTTGCGGTTCTTTCGAATTTCTGCGGCGCTGAATTTTTTGTCGGTTTTAACTTGCCCTATCGCTGAAGTGTAGGCTAAAACGTCAATGTCCATTCGGCTTAGGAGTTTTTTGGCTATGGTACCAGCCATGATGAGGGCTACTGTGACTCTGCCTGAGAAGCGTCCGCCGCCACGGTAATCGTTGAAGCCGCCGTACTTAACTCGGGCAGGGTAATCGGAATGTCCAGGTCTTGGCAAGTCTTTTATGGCTTCGTAGTCGCTTGAGTTGGTCTCCTTGTTCTCAACCATCAAAGCGATTGGAGCACCCGTTGTAAAACCGTTAAAAACCCCGCTAAGAATCTTGGCAACATCCTTCTCAACTCGTGCAGAAACAATCTTGGGCTGCGCTGGAATTCTGCGGTCAAGTTCCTCCTGAAAATCGATCTCAGAAATCGGCAAGCCTGCTGGGCAACCATCCACAACAACGCCAACGTACTTACCGTGGCTTTCGCCGAAAGTTGTAACTGTGAATTCTTTACCTATCGAATTTCCCGCCAACGACATCTGCTCCTAACTGTTTTAGATGAGTGAAGAACTGTGGATAAGACTTTCTGACGCACTCCGCATTTTGTATTGTTGTTTGGCCTTCTGCGCCTAATGCGGCGACTGCGCAAGCCATGGCGATTCGGTGGTCGTTGTGCGGGTCAATTATTGCACCATGCAAAGGGTTGCCACCTTCGATGATTAAACCGTCGTTGTCTATGCTGATTTGAGCACCCATTTTTGTGAGTTCAGTGTAAAGCGATTGGAGCCTATCTGACTCCTTAAGCCTAAGCCTGTGAGCCCCGAAAATATGAGAAGTATCTTTTGCGTAACATGCAAGGACCGCGATTGCTGGGACAAGGTCAGGAATGTGCTTAGCATCTACTTCTATGGGTTTAAGTGAAGTTCCTGAGCCTTTAATCTCAACGCTGTCCTCGCAAACTTCGTTAACACCCATATGCTTCAGGATGCCCAAAATTGCCTTGTCGCCCTGAACGCTATCATAATCAAGGTTGTTTATTTGGACTTTTGAGTTGGTTATGGCTGCTGCAGCGAACAGAAAAGCAGCTGAAGAGAAGTCTCCTGGAACTCTGCCGTCTGATGGCGTGTAGGTTTGGTTTGCTGGGATATGAATGTGATTTTCATGTGCGGGCACTTTAATTCCATGATTTGCAAGAACAGCTTGAGTCATCTTTACGTAATCTGCAGACTCCAGCGGATGAGTAAGCATTATTTCCGTGTCCACATCAGCCATTGGGCAAGCAAACATCAACCCAGAAATAAACTGAGAACTCACGTTGCCCGCAATAGAGGTTTCGCCCCCAACAATACCACCACCATCAACAAAGACAGCGTCTTTATCACCAAGCTTTCCAGAATGGACTTTGGCACCAAGTTCCCTGAGGCTTGCCAGTAATGGCTCCACAGGTCGCTTCTCAATAGAGCCCCTAAACACTAATGTTGAAGACCCTTTTGCCAGTGCAGCTATGGGTATCATGAAACGCAATGTAGCGCCTGATTCGCCGCAGTTGATTGGCTCTTTTGCGCCTTTAAGTGTCTTGGTGCCTTGGATTGTCCAGCAGCCTTCCCCAACCTTCACTTTTGCACCCAAAGCAGTGATTGCGCGAAGCGTGGCTTCCGTGTCCTCAGACAGTAGAGGATTAGAAACTTTAGAAGTTCCATGGGAAAGTGCGGCGGCGATGACCATTCTTTGGGTATAAGATTTCGATGGCGGCGCACAAACTTGACCGCTCAACTTTTCAGTTTTCTTAACCGTTACGTTTGCCATGGCTAATGCACCCTAGCTTTCTCACAGTTCAACTTTGCCTGCAAGATTTCGCCTTCATACTTCTGCAGGGCAGCCTTCACCGAATCAACTTTATCCTTCGGAACCACAGCGGTCACCGCGGGTCCTTTACCGCAAAGCCCAGACGCAACTGCCCCAGCAGCCAACGCGTCGATGGCGATTGTGGTGTTGAGGTTTAAGGCTGAAGCGTAGATTAAACCGTTAAGTGTCAAAGCTTCCCAAACTTTGCCTTCTAAAGCCTTCTCAAACGCTATTTCCACGAGTGGCTTGACGGTTTTTAGCCTGTTCACGTCTGAATCAGCAGTATAAGCCTTTTCGGGCGGCACATGGAACAGTACCGTTAAACCCTCAGGCAACGGCAACTGCTTGATTATCTCCCTTTTCAGGTTATCAGTAATTACAATACCGCCAAAAAATGAAGCGCAAGCATCATCAAAAGCGCCCGTAACTGTGACTTTCGCGTCAAAAGCAGCTTCAACACCTAACTTTACAATTTCCAAGTCGCTAAGTGTTTTGCCCAGTGCCGCTGTTGTTGCAAGGGCTGTTGCGTTTGCGGCTGCACTGCTGCTCTTGAGCCCTTTGGCTATTGGGATGTTTGATTGGGTTTTTACTTTGGCGCCAAAACTTTTCTCTAAACTGAAACGTTGCAGGACGCGCGTTACAGTCTTTTCTATTAAAAGGGTACTTTCTTTTGGGTCCGAAGTTATCTCTGCTACAATGATCCCTGGTTCATCGGTCAGTTTGACTTCTGCCTTTGTCCACAAATCAACCCCAAACGCTGCACCCTTACCCAACGCAATCGCGTTCACGATTGTTGCAGCCCCATGAGCAATAGCCACAGCTTTACCCGTCACAGTTTACACCTTCATCAAATGATTAAGCGCTGCCTGCCTCATAACTTCAACTGGCGCAGATTTCCCAGTCCAGATTTCAAACGATGCAGCACCCTGATAAATCAGCATTTCAACCCCGCTTACCACTTTGGCTCCTGCAGCTTTGGCGTCTTTAGCCAGCTTTGTTTCTATGGGGTTGTAAACTATATCCATCACCGCTAAATCAGGTCTCAAAAATTTAGGTGCAACAAGGCTTTCGTCGGCTTTGGGTTTCATTCCAATTGAAGTGGCGTTGATTAGAATGTCTGAGTCTTGGAGGTTGTGCTGAATTTCCTTTGGCGAAAGTGATCCTGCAACTATTTTTTTGTTAGCGGTTTTTTCTAGCAGTTTAGCTAACTCTTGGGCTGGTTTTACAGTTCGGTTCAAAACTGCAAGTTCATCGGATTCCTTAGCCATCGCGTACGCAATGGCTCTTGCCGCTCCACCTGCACCAAGCAACAAAACCTTTCTGCCTTTCGGTTCCACGCCGTTTTCTCTTAGAGCCTTCAGCGCTCCAACTCCGTCAGTGTTGAAGCCAAAAAGTTTGCTTTCCCGATTTAGGAGGGTGTTGACTGAATTTACGATTTGAGCGGATAAGTCTATCCGGTCTAGAAAGTTCATAACTGTGCTCTTGTGCGGCATGGTTACGTTTAAGCCACGGATGTTTAGAGCACGTACGCCGTTGACTGCATTTTCAACTTCAGCAGGCTTTACCTTGAATGCCAAGAACACATAGTCGAGTTTGAGAGCGTTAAACGCCGCATTATGCATTATGGGGCTTAATGTGTGTTCTATGGGGTCGCCGATTACGCCGCAAACACGTGTTTTCCCTGAGATATCCATGTTATTTTATCCCCAACAGATTGTAAGCAGCATGCATTTCACTGATGCTCATTTGCCCAGTTGCCGTTTCATTGCCCTGTTCAAGTGAAGCAAACGTAAAGAAAGCACCAAACAACGGCGACAGGAACCTTGAGATTTTGCCGTGTTCACCCATGCAGAAACAAACCAGCTTAGCCTTGCTGGAAGCAAAAGAAACAAAGCTCAGAGCAGGAAGGTTATCTTCAATCTGTTTGGCGGTTGTCACAATCTTGCATATGCTGGCTCCGCTGGCAATCTCCTCATCAAGGACTTTCTCCATTGCTGAAACGTTGAGTGCTCCATCAAATTTGTGGTAGGAAACGATTGGTTTTGCCCCCAACATATTAAGTTGGCTGATTGTTTCTTTATGTTTTGGGCTTGACAGGTCAACGTCAACGTATTCGAAACCGTTTTTGGCAGCGTTTAGCAGGGTTTGTT
>JAMDCS010000027.1 GCA_023488835.1 Candidatus Bathyarchaeota archaeon | reverse complement strand
TTCTGCCAATCCCCGATAGAACCGCGGAGTGTCTAAGCGTTGCTGCCTCGGCAAGCTTGCGTTCCGTGATTTCTTTTTCCAAGTCACTTTTGGACGCGGTCACGGTTTTCAGGTTAGTTGTCATCTGGTTGAATGACTTGGAAAGCTCACTTATTTCATCCTGTCTCTTAGTTTCTATAACGTATTCTAGGTTTCCCGTGCCAATCGTGTTGATTCCGTTTTGGAGCTCCGCCACCGATTTCAGTGTTCTCCGAAAAACCATAAAGTAAATTGTTGCTAACAAAACACCAAAAGTGCCGACAAGCGAAACAATGAGCAAGAGGTTCGTTTCATTTGCTTGGTGGGCTTGCTGATCTAATGATCTTGAGAGTTGGGAAGCATCAGATGTAAGTGCCAGACTCTGACCTGTCATGATGCTCCATCTTAACTGAAATGCAGGGTCAATCCTCACGCTTACATTTCGAGACGCGTTTTGCAGGTAGGAAGCTAAGCCCACAAAAGATTCGTTAAGTCCTTGTAGATCCTTATCAACATTAGTTACTAGTGTTTGCTGCTGTAGGTTATTGATTTTTATATTTGATAAATTACCGAAAAGAAAAGAAATTTGGGTATGAAATAGCGAAAGTTTTTGGTCTTGTTGGTAGAGGAAATAATCGACAGTGATACTGTTTAGGCTGTTTGCTCCTCTTTCGATGTTGCTGGCGATTGCTTCTTGGGCAATAAGTTGAGCCACTTGCTGTTCGGTGTTTGCAACTGAGGCAGCGATAACAATCAGTATTAAGCTGAAGATGACAATGCATACCATGAACTGGGTTTTTATTTTCATTTTTTCACGCTCTCAATGAATTATGTTCACCGATTCAGGCTTTACCGTTTGCAAACCATCGAAGTAAATGTAATTGAGGAAATTTGGGACAACTGTTTCGCTGGTCCGGTTGTTGCTTATTAGCCATCTTGCTTCATTTTCCATTGCTGAGACAAGGGGCTGGTTAAGCGAAAGAGCAAATTGATGACTAGACCAAATCGAATCAACATAAGCGGCACTGTAATTGAGACTGTTTGCAACGATAGCTTTTGCATTGTTGGGATTATTGATCAGGTAACTTTCAGCTTGATTGATTGATTTTAGAAATCGCGTAATTAATTCTGGATGTGTTACTGCCCAATTGCTTGTGCAAATGGCATTAACATAGTAAGCCTGGTTTGATTGCGCAGGCCACATTACAACTCTATTACCCAGCAAGTTTTCTATGGTGTTGATATTAGGCTGCCATGCTATGACGGCATCGACAGTGCCGTTTGCCAGAGCAGCAGGTGTTTGTGGTGGTGGCACATTAACGAGAGTTACTTGACTTATGTCAATTCCATTTAGTTCGAGAAAACTGCCAATATAGAATTCTGTTGAAGTTCCCAAAGAAACTCCAATCTTTTTACCCTTAAGGTCTGAAATATTATTAATACCTAAGTCTGTTCTTGCAACAACATATTCGTTAATAACTTTATCAATGGAGCCGAACGTGGAAATATTGACATTCGATAACGCTTTTCCAACAAGAACGAATTCGGATGCAGCAGCAATGTCAACTTGACCGTTTAAAACCCCGTTAGCAGCCGCTAAACCTGAAGCGTAGTTTTTGTAGGATACGTTAAGTCCGTTGGCAACAAAAAATTGCTGGTTGTCTGCAATGTAAATCAGGGAATTTACTTCGTTTGGCACATTTGCAAAGGTGATTGATTCAACTTTTCCTGCATAGCTTGGGGAATTGAGAATTAGGAATGAACTTACAATCAATGAAACTGCAACCACTATTGCGATTAAGGTAATGATAGTTCTTTTTCCCAACTTGAATTTCATTATCTCTCCCCAGTGGATTACGTTAAGGGATTTGATTTCACCAACATTAACCCATTCAAGTATATATAATGTAGGAAATTGGGGACCGTTGTTTGGTCAGGGTGGTTGTTGCTGATTACCAGTTTTGCATGTTGAAATCTATTAGAAATTCACTGCTAAACTCTAAGAGGGTAGGTCAGTATTGGCGTTTTCAGCTTTAATTAGCATGTTGAAAACGATGCTTCGCATAAGTGATGATTACAAAAAACATGCACTAACTTCTTTCAAAGTCAACGATTATTCCTCCTTTATATAAGGGGGCTATAGATTTTTTCGAGCACTAGAGTTCAAAGCTTAAATGGAACATTCCCGTTTCACTTCCAAAAGAGGCACAGTCAGTTGGCTAACGAAAAAATATGTGATGGCGATTACGTTTTAATTTACTTGGATGCACGCCGAACTTACATGATTAAGATGCAGGCAGGACAAACTTTCCACACGCACAAAGGCTACATCAAACTCGACGAAGTCATAGGCAAAGAATACGGTGAACCCATAAAAAGCAGCCTAGGCATCTACTTCACCACCCTAAAACCCGCCTTAACAGACTACATTATGAAGTCCAGCCGCAACACACAAATCATTTACCCCAAAGATGCTTCACTCATCGTTATGTTCAGCGGCATTGGTCCAGGAAGCCGCGTAGTGGAATCTGGCACTGGAACTGGCTCACTAACCACAGCCCTTGCACACTACGTTGGGTCAACGGGGAAAGTTTACACTTATGAGTTGCGCAGCGAATTCCAAAAGAACGCAGCCAAAAATCTGCAGCGTTCAAAACTCATCGACCATGTTGAGATGAAAAGTGGCGATGTCACATTAACTGGTTATGAAGAACGTGATGTTGATGCGGTGATTTTGGATTTGGCGGTTCCATGGCTTGTTGTTCCACATGCTTATCAAGCCCTGAAGCCTTCAGGCATAATTGTTTCTTTTAGCCCAACTATCGACCAAGTTGTCCGCACAACAGAAGCCCTAAAAGAAACCGGTTTTGTCTTCATCGAAACCGTCGAATGTCTCATGCGTACCATGCAGGTTGAACGGGGAAAAACCAGACCTAACACAATGATGACTGGCCACACAGGCTACATTACGCATGCAAGAAAAATCCTAAAACCACCAGTCCAAGAAACTCCTCAGGTGCCACAGCAAGAAACGCCAAAGCAGCAAGAAGAAAATGCTGAAGAGTTGGCAGAAGAAGAAACTGCCTAAACCTTATTTTTCATTTTACGTTTTGTCGCCTCAGGAATAGGCATGCTTAGTTGCCAAACAGCTTGCTTTAACTGTTCGCTCTTTTCTCCGCGTGTTAAGCCATAATAGGCGCCTAGAATTTTGCCAAAGTATGGAATGAGGACTTGGTCAAAGGTCTTGTATAGCAGTGGGTTGGTTAAGCGGTTTTCTAGGAAGGTTGGTTTCCAGATTTTTATGTTGTATTCCCAGCATTTGATGAAGAAGTCCCAGCGTGCTTTCGAGAGTGAATCCATTTCGGCGCCTTTCTTGTTCATTAAAACGCAGTTTTCCAATGGGACAAAGAAGAGTGGAACATAGAACGCATTGTAATCTTTGAGTTTATCCATCAACTCCAGCGTCTGAAGCATGTCTTCTTCTTTCTCATCTGGAAGCCCAATAATCAAAGTTGCCAACGGATACCAATCGTTATCGTTTAGGATACCAAAAGCGTTGGTAACTACATCTTGCCATTGTTCAGGCTTAAACGGCAGCATTTTGCCGCCCATGTACTTTTTCATGAGGCGTGGGCTGCCAGTTTCGATGCCTGTTTCCGCGGTAATTATGGGTTTTTTACCGAATGAGTACCAGCTTTTTTCGATGAGGATTTCGGCAAGCTGTTTAATCATTAATGGGTCATGATAAACTGGTGCAAGCGACATGTGTGAAGCTTGAATGCTCTTAACGCCTGGGTAATCAGCTACGCTTTTAACGAGTTTTACAATAGCTTCTCGATTAGGGATAAATTTTTTGTCTTTCGCCCCATACAAGAAAAGGTCTTCTGTGATTAAGGTGACGTGGTCGCTGCCTTCAGCGGTTGTTAAGGCGACTTCCTGCATGATTTTCTCAAGCGGCACATCCACTTTGTTTTGCATGGTAGGGGTGCAGAACTGGCAGTTTCTGCCGCAACCCTTGGAGATTTCTACTGCCCCATGAATTGCTACATGTTTAGTTAATGGCATTTGAACGTTGTAGTTCCAAGTGCTCAACGATTCGTCAGCTTTTGCGATGCGGGGGATTGCTTCGCCGTTGACTGCTTTCTTGAAGACTTCAACGATTGGTTCAGGCTTTCCACCGATAAGAACGCAGTCCACACCGTAGCTGTCTGAGACATGTTTGCGTTCAAGTTGCCATGAGCCAAAACCGCCAACGATGATTTTCGGCTTGTATTTTTTTATGCTGGGGTGCATGATGAGTTTTTTGAATTCTATGGCGTTCATAGGTTCGCCGCCGCCGACGATGGAGGAATAGGTTTTGCTGACGTAGCCCATGCCTGTTGGATCCATCGAGGATATGCCGACAACTTTGGTTTCTGGACCGATGAAGTTTTGCAGGTCGTCAGGGTGGGCAACTGCTATGTCCTGCGGCGAAAAACCATTTTGTAGGAGCATGGATTCAACTTTTCGCAGTCCGTATGGTGCAAACTTTGCTTGTCCGTCGGGTTTGCGTCCAGTTGACGGATAGAGTGTTTTTCTAACGTATGATAGTGGGATAGGTCCTTTGCCGAAGCCGCCCACGAATGCGATGAAGACAAAACCGGTTTCTT
>JAMDCS010000061.1:4256-4673 GCA_023488835.1 Candidatus Bathyarchaeota archaeon | reverse complement strand
CCACACATCCACCCAGAACAATCAAGTCAGCAAACGAAACCCTCTTCCCACCTAACTGGGCACCATTGAACTCCTTTTGGATTCCCTCAAAGACCCCAAGCACCGCTTTTAACTGAGCTGGCTGGTGCGAATCAGTGGAAGCCAAAGGGTGATGCAGGTGCCGGCACAGTGCCAGATGCGCATGACCCGTCAAAGCGTCACGCGCCATCCATGCTAACCACCGACCTTGCTTTGCGGTTTGATCCGGTTTATGAGGAGATTTCAAGGCGTTTCCTCGAGAATCCCGATCAGCTAGCGGATGCGTTTGCTCGAGCGTGGTTTAAGCTTACGCATCGTGATATGGGTCCCCGCTCACGATATCTCGGTCCAGAAGTTCCAGAGGAGGAACTGATCTGGCAAGACCCAATCCCAGCGTTA
>JAMDCS010000061.1:0-4246 GCA_023488835.1 Candidatus Bathyarchaeota archaeon | reverse complement strand
GGGAAGTTAACCAGCCAGCTCAGTTAAAAGCGGTGCTTGGGGTCTTTGAGGGAATCCAAAAGGAGTTCAATGGTGCCCAGTTAGGTGGGAAGAGGGTTTCGTTTGCTGACTTGATTGTTCTGGGTGGATGTGTGGGTGTTGAGCAGGCTGCAAAGAAAGCTGGTTATGATATGGAGGTTCCTTTTGAGGCGGGACGTATGGATGCATTGCAGACGCAAACCGATGTGGAGTCCTTTGCTGTTCTTGAACCGGTTGCAGATGGGTTCCGTAATTATCTTAAAGCTAAATTTGCTGTTTCTGTAGAGGAACTATTGGTTGATCGTGCACAATTGTTGACGTTGACTGCTCCTGAGATGACGGTTCTCTTGGGTGGTTTGCGTGTCTTGAATGTCAACTTTGGCGGGTTCCAGCATGGTGTCTTCACTAAGCGACCTGAGGTGCTTTCTAATGACTTCTTTGTGAACCTGCTTGATATGAGCACTATGTGGAAAGCAACATCAGAGAATGGAGACCTCTTTGAGGGGCGTGATCGCGCAACGGGTGAACTTAAGTGGACTGGTACCCGTGTGGATCTCGTTTTTGGTTCGAACTCTCAGCTTCGGGCTTTAGCGGAAGTCTACGCTTCTGAGGATGCTCGGGAGAAGTTCCTACATGATTTTGTGGCGGCGTGGGTTAAGGTGATGAACCTTGATCGCTTCGATTTAGCTTGGTCTTAGCAAGAGCTGACAAAATAGGTCCGAGTGTGTGGTGCCTGTAAAAGGGCAACTCTTTTTTCTTTATGGATTGGGGAGGTTTTTAATCCTGCCACATGCTCTTGCTAAGACCAAGCTTCTTTTTGTGTTTGTAACGTTTTTCGGCGTCTGTTTGCGTGTGTAATATCCCATTTTACTCACATGGTCTATGTTGCTCTATGTTGGTGCCGTGTGGATGTGTATGTGGTGGCATGCAGAGAAAAAATAGAAACCCACATAACTTCGCGAAGTTATTCCCGGGTTTGGTTTGTGGTTTTCTTGGCTTGCCGCTTAGACGCCTCACGCGTTAACCGCTTTGCTTCACTGGGCGGCAAATTCTGGGAACTCGCCAATAAATCCGGCAATTTAGAGGGTGCAGGTCTCTCGGGAACCGCTTCCATTTTATGAATGTTTTCACCATGATGACGATCTTTCACTATAAAAACCCCAAAACACAAGCATAAAAAGTAGCCAATAAGCTTTTGTGACTACATAGCGGGGGTATCAAATACGGCAATTGTTTCTAAGAAAAAAAGAAAAAGGGATTAGCCTTTGGAAGCACTTAGGTCGGCGGTATTCCAATAGAGTCACTTGTAACTGCTATGTATTGGTCGTTGCCAGCAAAGATCAGTTGCAAAGTGGGTGGCTGCATAACATCTAGTGTGTATTCAAAGTAGCCGTTGTCGCCTGTTATGGTTGTGCCATAGACTAGGCTGCTGTTAGTTGCATCAACAACAGAGATCGTTAAGCCAGAAATGCCCTGTGCTGTGTTTGTGTCGGCTAATGTGCCGTTTACTACCCAACTTACGGTGTAATTGACCTCGTTATATGAAATTGTTGCGTTTTGGAATGCTGTGGCAACGGGTTCGGGTGTTGGGCTAGGGCTTGGTGTTGGGCTGGCTGTTGGCGCAGGTGATGGTGAAGCTGTTGGCCTTGCTGTGCGTGATGGAGACGGCGTTGGAGAGGCTGTTGGAGTTGCTGTCGGTGAAGCGGTTGGAGTTACGGTTGGAGTAGGTGTTGGGGTTGGTTCCACATTGGGTGATTGCGGATTGTACAGAACGCCCGCGAAAGCTGCTCCACCTGCAATTACAACGGTAGCCACTATCACGAGTACTGCGGCTATTTTGAATCCTGAATTCATGCTCATGTATTTGTTCCTCTTATTTTTTGTATTAGCTTAGTGATTGCCAAGATTTGCGATATATAGCCTGTTACGTATTGATATAGAGCTAAAATCAATAACATCAACAATCGAATAACAGAAACCCACAAAACAACCTCAGGAGCCTGTTGCTTTGCCAAAGACCCCCTACCCCCCTCAAAAAGGCAAGATACAACCGATGCAACCTACCGCTTCTATAAATTAGTATAGTGAGAGGAAAGCTTAGGTTTGAACTCATAAGAAGAAATTGTTTTTCCCTTTATTAGTACAATCCACTGATATGGGATCAAATTTATCCGTTTGTTTTCAGAAGCGGTTCCTTTAATTATCCATCCGTCAGAGGTTGGTTCGGTTAAATTTATCTCTATATCAAAATTAAGTCCTTTTTGTGCAATTATAAAACTTTCTGCTAAAGTTTGGGCTTCCATAATTCCTAACTGTCCAAGTAATTCTAGATTATTTTTCAGGACATTTTTCCTACCGCTGAGGTTTTCAACTATATCACGAATCACAAGAATAACCTTATAACATTCGTCATCCGATTGAAAGTCAAACTCATTATAATCGGTAATATTATCTATCAGTCTAGGGTACGTTTTTGTGGCTAAGATTGTCTTATCTATCCAAATGAATATTTTAATTTGATTTGTTCTTGCTACTCCAAGTTCAAAATTTACCCAATCTCTAGTGTGTAAATCATTAACCACATTAGGTGTTATCAAAGCAAAAAATGCTTTTGATGATGTTATTGCATCTATTATTTTATCAACTGGATTTTTGCCCTCTATCCGATTCTTGGCAAAATAAGGCTTTATGTCCATATGCTCAAAAGCAAGCTCAGTAAACTTGATCAAAAGTGTGTCTTTGGAGCTATGTGAAACAAATATAGTGGCTTCTTCTTTACTCATTAATGTCGTCACTTTTCTTTGAATACTATATGGTTATTTTGTATAGTTAGCCAGCCGCGTTTTCCCAGTATTACATCTAATAGGTTAACGGAAGGGTCGTTTTGCTCTAGGTAATCATAAAGGAGACATAAATCCAGTGTCCTAGTGATAATCATATTGGAAATTACGGCTTTTTCTATTACATTTGGCGGAAAGGCTTCATTTTTCCTATCCATTGATTGTGCTGTCATGAAAGTATTTGCAATGAGTAGCCCAGTCATTTCAGGAACTTTTCTAGCTTCCCGATGAAGGTCAGCCTTTGCTATATCCTCTCTTGTCAGATTTTTATTGAGCCCCTTTGCTTCAACGATAACTATTTCCTTTCCATCTTTAAGCACCAAAAATCTTCTTCGAAGATTTCAGCAATTTTTGTTTTTATTCTCATTGTTTCCAAGAATTCACGTAATGCGTTCACAAGACCATTATCGCCAAGCCAAAGAATTCTTTTAAGCGGGGTGTATTTGGAAACCTTTTCTTCTAATGGCTTAAGTTCCTGCTCAGTTAATTCTTTTATTTTTTTAATGGTAATTGCTTCATTCTTAAATTTGAAGCTCTCGATATAGCTTGGTGCTTCCGTTATCTTTTTCGCAGAGAAAGAATCTAACCCTTGAACTAGGTTTTCTAGATTATCAACAATATACGACATTTGATTAGAGCCAAATGTACACGGAACAAAGAAAAGTTTGCCCTTACCAATGTTTTTGGAGAAGCCTAAAAGATTATCATAATTGGTTACACAAATGACATCGTCAACTTGATCTTTATTGAAGTAAATTCTTGTAGCTCCAACTGAATCCAGAAATGGCTTAAATTCAGACCTTTTGGCAATTATATTGGAATAAATTTTACCGCAGTCTTGTAACAAGCCTTCATTTATTCCAAAAGAATGTAAAACACCTGAGACTACATAATCACAAGCATCATTACCTATAAAACAAACATTTTTTCCCTGTTCCAGAGCAAGGCGAATTTCTTTAATTCTACGAATGGCACCATTAGAAGCATCTACAAGGCATTGTTGACGGAACGCGCCCATTTCATATTTAAATGGGTAAGCTCCACTAAAATAAATCAAGGTGTCAAAATTTTCGAAACTATTGTCTTTTTCTGTCATGAAAACTAATACTGAATCGTTAAGAGTGACTGGTTGATAAATAATATTAAAACCGTAAACTAAGACTGTTTTTTGATTTTTACTCATCTAACCGTCTCTTTGACGATAATATACAGCAAGCAAGTGTTTAATAATCATGCGCTTTCTTGTATGCTTGACGGGGTTTCACCCGCCTGCACCTTCCAGACAATCACAATTAAGAGCTAGATCATCATAGCAGATGACCCCCATAAAGGGTACACTCTTTGCAAGCATGGCATTGTTTTACTTTTTTTTGCATGTATACAATATA
>JAMDCS010000031.1 GCA_023488835.1 Candidatus Bathyarchaeota archaeon | reverse complement strand
ACGATTATCTTATTATCAACAACAACGGAAACCGGGGAAGACCCAGCATAAGGTGATGAGGGCAGGCGGGCTGTGGTTGTCCAAGAGTCACTGATTGGGTCATAAACATAGATGTTTCGAGCGATGACGTATATTTTTCCGTTTACTTCTTGTGCGGTTATCTGCATAGCAGCATATGGCATCGATGCTCTAGTTACCCAAGAATCTGTAGCTGTGTCGTAAACCTCAGTCGCATTAGACGTTACAGGACCCGTAAATCCGCTTCTCTCGTCGATGACCTCGGTTCCCGTTTGTCCACCTATACAGTAAATCTTGTTTTGATATTCCACTATGGCAAAATATTCTCTTGGAGTTGGCATCGAGGCTTTGTTAACCCATACATCTTTATCAGGGTAATACATTTCATTTGTTCCTGTAATTCCTGTGGATGCAGTTCCACCAATAGCGTAAATTTTTCCATCGACCGCAATAACGCCTAAACCACTTCTTGCTTGATGCATCGGCGCCTTAGTAGTCCAAGAATCCGCTACTGCAGGGTTCTGGGCAAAAACAGGTGCAGTAGCCGTCAGTAAAATTATAAGGGAAAATAATAGAATAGCATTTTTCCTCATCCTTCTTACCCTCATCTTTATGGTTTATTGTTCTTTATAGCGTTTACCAAAAACTTTCGTAGTATGCTGTTACATGGGTATCAGAGTAAATTGGTCTATAATCTCCGTTACCATAGCCATCACTGAATCCTACTAGATACGAGTAGCCAGAGTAGGGCTCTGCCCAAACACTGTGGTAACCTGGACTTACCAATACAGATACCGGGGTTCCATAATAATTGCCATCTATAGTGACACCCGTGAAGAATGGCCCATATTGATCGTATGCATCCACTGTAAGCCAATAATAAGTGCCTATTGCGATATTGATTGTACTGGACCAGTCACTCCATTGACCGTTCTCGCACAGTGCCTTAACCTTAACGCTATATGTACCTCCTGAGGTCCACATATGAGATTTTGAAGCGATTGCACCATTAGCGGTATAGTCGTCCGTCCATTCCTGGGTGCCATCACCCCAGTCAAAGAGATACCTTATTCTGTGACCTTGAGAATCAATTGCTTTCGCGCTAAAAGTGTACCATGCATATGGATCACCTTGTATTGGACCACTTATGTCAGGCCCAATTAGCATGTCAGACGGAGAGAAGTTTCTTAAATGGATGTTGGCATTACCATATACTGCTAAAGTACTAACGGTACCATTATAATTCTCGAATATCCCGTCTCCATTAGTATCCATTGGCCATACGGCAGTAAATCCGCCACCTTTCAAGGGGCTTGAGAGGAAACCATTGCATTGCCATGTTTGGTATGAAGCCATGTCCAGAGCATCCTTTACTGATATATCGACGTTTAATGCCAAATTGAAAAAGCGACCAACCCATGTGTACCATATTGGATCTTTAGCATGACCAGTAGTTGCATAGGTCACATTGCTTGTGGCAGTTTCACAACCAACATGCAACCCAAACCCGACGTAACCCCCAAAAAAGCAATCTGTGGCCAAGCCTGTTGGTTGTTGTTGCGTAAGGGGGTCCTCGGCAACAACTAATATAGAAAAACAAAAAACTAACAAAAAGAAGAAAAGGATTTAGATGGGGTAAGCTCCGCAGGTCTTGCAGAACTGGATTTTGGTTTTGATGTAGCTGTGGCACTTGGGGCACTGCACGGCGCCTTCGATTTTGGGGAATACGTCTTTGGGTTTGCCGAATTTCTTGCGGAAAACCTCGTAGTAAAGGAGTTGTTCTTTGTCTTGGATTTCCACGTCGTCTTTTTCTTTGATAGCTGCCTTCTTCTTTGCAAAGTCTTCATCAGTGACAAAGTCGTTGAAGTGTGTCCTTAGCGATTCTGTTCCTGTGCCTGCTTCCAAGGGCGCTTTGGGTCTCCAGATGATGTCTTTGGGAATTACGTCTTCGTAGGCTTTCCGTAGAATCCACTTGCTGTATTTTACGCCATTGTACATGTTTATCTTGTATTTGATGGGTAGCTTCTTTGCCCAAGTCATGAACTCAGGGTCCATATAAGGCGCCTTGATGGTCATTCCAAGAGATGCAGCCATAGGGAGTGAGGAGAAACCCATTTCTGCCCACATTTCTTCCTGCTTCTTAGCAAATTCAGCTTCAGTTAGGTGGAATTGCCAGGGGTAACCGAAAAGCTCATCTAATGCATCGCCAGTGAATACGGTTTTTATGCCTTTTTCTTTGAGAAGGGTTAAGCCGATGTAGACTGGGAGGCTGTTTCTGATTTCCATTGGGTCATATTTTTTGAGTGCTTCCACAACTTTGGGGTAAAATTTGAGGACTTCTTCGCGTCCGAACTGGTAGGTTTCTTGTTTTAGGTGTAGGAGTGCAACCATTTTCTTTACGTATTCGGTGTCTTTGGGGGTTCCAGCCTTGAAGGCTAAGGTTAGGCATGGAATGTCTGGTTTGTATTTTACTGCTTCGTAGGCGATTATTTGGGTGTCTGTTCCAGCGGAGAAAAGGAAGCCGTCAGCCATGTTTTTCTTGACGACTTTGTTTACTAATTTTTTAACTTCTGGCAAGAGTTTGTTAACTTCTGATTCGTTAAGTGTCATTTCTGTCCCTCGCATTACAGTGTTTGTCGTTCAGGCACTATTTAAGTTTACCGTATGCATATAAAAGGCGACAAATAGTAAACATATGTGCTGAAACAAAACATAATGCTGAACAATCGCTCACAAACGAAGCTTTGCCATTCATTAAAGCATCAAGGAACTACGTTTAAATGCACAAAAACAAACCACATAAACCATAAAACGAGGTCAATGCCTTGAAGGTCAGCCTGCTCCACATGGAAATACGCAACACCCTAGAAAACAACCTGACAGCCGCCAACGCCGCCGTCCTCAAAGCCGCAAAACAAAAACCAGCCCTAATCGCCCTCCCCGAATACTTCACCGTTCCCAACTGCATGGGCGACTTCACCGACGCAAAAAAAATATCCCAAGAAACCTGCGCCAAAACGCTTCATTTCCTAAAAGAAATTTCTAAAGAAATCGGCGACATCTACCTCTTAGGCGGTACAGTGCTCCAAGAAGACAGCGGCAAATACTACAACACAAGCACCCTGTGGAAAAACGGTCAACTCATCGCCAAATACAAGAAAATTAACCCCATAAAAGCTGAAACTAAGGCAGGAGTCTCCAAGGGCGCAACACCTCTGGTGGTTGATACAGAGTTAGGTAAGCTTGGGATGATTGTGTGCGCTGACACGTTTGATCCTGAACTCGTTAAGAAAGTTGCCAATCGCGGTGCCGAAATTGTTTCTCTACCAGTCGCCGCAATGGGAACCCACCCAACCGTTAAGGGTCACCCGTTAACCGAGGCGATTGCACGGGATTACGGCTTATTCATCCTCAAAGTTGGAAACGTCTGCTCAAACATGAGGGGCGGCAGAAGCGCCATCATTGCGCCATGGGGCATACTTGGCGAAGTTTCCGATGCACCAGAAGACTCAATCTTAACAGAGGACTTAGACATGGAGCGGTTAAGGGAATACCGAAGAAAAATCAGTAAATCTTAGCCCAGCAGTCGACGATTCGGCTCATTTCCTCGAATTCATATTTTGCGAGCCATTCTCGGAAGTCACTGTTTTGGACAGCAAACTTTGCGATTTGTCTTGCGTTCTCAGAATCATGCACGAGCAGCAGTACCGCGTCGAGTTTGTGGCGGGACACGTAAGCCACCGTTTTTAGCAGCGCATCGAGTTTTTCATCAGTGGGCATTTCAGCGCTGAGCTCCACTACAACGGGTTTCTTTAGCGTGGCAACGAAGTCTCGAACTATCGTATCGACCCAGTAATTAGTGAAATAATCCCTTGACGAGAGGGGCACATGGAAATAATCAACTAACTCCGCAATAGCGTTAAAATCTAAGCCGAACCGTTCTTTAGCCAAGACAGGGTCAGGATACATTTCAACCGCAAACGTTCCTTTAGTGTGGGTTTTGGCTTCTTTTAGGAAAGCTGTAACGGTTTGGGCGCGCCACTCCGTCCAGTTTAAGCCGCTTTTTTTCCGTTGCTCAGTACATCTGGGGCAGGTGCAGTATTCTTGATCGGCGAAATGGTAGAGGTTGAGAGTGACGCCGATGATGTCTTGTTTTGATAGGCTGTCAAGGTAATCGAAAACTTTGGCTCGGTAGGCTGGGTGGGTTGGGCAGACAAAGTCAAACGCCAAATTAGACCGCCTATTTCGGCGCAGTGCTGGACCAGAGTTTGAGACAGCTACAATGCTTGGGTCTTCACGGATGGCTTTGGCATCGCAGAAAACTGTGACGTCGTTTTGCATGCCTTTAGCCGCGGGAAACACCTGTCCGTCCGCCCACTTGGAATAATATACGTGAAGGTCAAAGCCCTCAACCTTCTCTGGTTTGTAGGTGACTAAGCCTATTTTCATGCCCAATACCTTGCTCGCAACAAATATATTCTTGGCGCTTAATTAATTGGTGATTCAAATGGACAAACATAAATCCCCAATCACAATCGACGCTGCTAAGTGTGGTCCCTGCACGGGGCAAATCTGCATCGGTGTTTGTCCACAGGGCGCCTTAGAAGAGGGCAAGAACAGAAAACCCCAAGTCATTGCACTTGTTCAGTGCACAAAGTGTGACATCTGCGTCCACTT
>JAMDCS010000144.1 GCA_023488835.1 Candidatus Bathyarchaeota archaeon | reverse complement strand
ACTAACTGGCACCATCGAAGACCTTGTTCATGATCCAGGTCGTGGTGCACCACTCTCGCTAGTCAAATTTGAGAATGGCTTGTCCGTTTATACTGTTACTCCTGAAGGCGTTTTCACTGGGCAGCAAATCGTTTTTGGCGGGAAAGCTCCAGCTGAAATAGGCAATATTATTCCGTTGGGAAAAGTTCCTGAAGGGACCATTGTTTGTGATCTTGAGCTTCGTCCAGGTGACGGCGGAAAGATGGCAAAGTCTTCAGGCGCTTACGCTACTGTTGTCGGTCACACTCCACAAGGTACGATGATTCGGTTGCCTTCGGGGCGAACACGCTACGTTGATGATTACTGTTTATCGACGGTTGGTGTAATTTCCGCTTCTGGAAGAATCGAGAAGCCGTTCCTTAAGGCAGGCGCGAAATTCCACCAGATGAAAGCTAAAGGTCACACGTACCCAAGAACTAGCGGTCGCAAAATGGTTCCTGCAGTTCACCCATTCGGAAGCAGCAAACGCAGCTCTCGCAGATGCACAACAACTTCGCATGGTGCTCCTCCAGGACAGAAAGTCGGATTGATCGCGGCAAGGGGTCCAGGACAGAAGAAGAAACGGGCAATACGCTAAGGAAAGTATAATAGAGGATAAAATCAAGTTTAGGAAAGATGAAAGATGCCGAAAGAATTTAGCTACCGTGGACACAGCCTTAACAGTTTAACAGGCATGTCTATGGATGAATTCATTAATATGCTGCCCTCACGCCAACGCAGAAGCCTACAACGCGGACTAACACCAGAACAACGCATACTGCTCGAAAAACTGCGCGAAGCCAAAGAAGCCCAAAAACAAGGCAAAGAAGTCAACATTAAAACTCATGTTCGAGACCTAATCATTTTGCCCGAGATGGTGGGCGCAAAAATCGCCGTTCACAACGGCAAAGAATTTGTCGCCATGGAAATCAAGCCAGAAATGATTGGTCACTACCTTGGAGAATTCGCCATAACTAACAAGCCAGTGCGACATGGAACTCCAGGTATCGGTGCGTCACGTTCCTCAATGTATGTGCCGCTAAAATAAACTGTTTCTTTTCTTTTATTTTCTCTTTGTTTTGTTGATGCTTTCGTATACAAGCTCTCTGTTGCTCGGGGAAAACTATAGCCCCCCTTATATAAAGGGTAAATTAGTGGCTCTTTGAAAGAATTATTGCTCTTCACAGTGAAACTTTGTAATTGAGTAAAGTGTTAATAGGGCATTTTTGATTAGTTTATAGTGAGGCTTTTTCGGTTGTATAGTTCACAGTCATGTGTGTCACATTTTTGCAACTTCTCTTTTGGCAGTCAGCAAAGGGATGTCTTGCTTGTTTTTCCAGGAAAGTTTAAAGTTCCTGACCCTCAGGTTCCGCTTGCCCTTTTGCATATTGCCGCTTCACTTAAGCAAGAAGGTTTTAGCGTTCGAATTCTTGACATGCGCCTCGAAGATTACCACCACGTTCAAGTCGGAAATCCAGTTTTTGTAGGCATAAGCTGCATGAGTGGCTTGCAAATCAAATACGCGCTAGAGTTTGCCCGATATGTAAGGCTGCAGAATCCTTCTTGTCCGCTTGTTTGGGGCGGCGTTCACCCGACCCTTTTGCCTGAGCAGACCGCAAGCAACGATTTCGTCGATATAGTTGTTCGCGGCGAAGGCGAATTAATCGTTAAAGACCTTGCAATCGCACTTGCCCTAAACCGACCGCTCGACGGCATTGCGGGCATAACCTACATACTCAACGGCTCAATCAAAAGCAACCCCGACGGGAAAGTAATCGACTTAGACAAAATACCAATCGCATTGCCCTATGAACTCCTCCAAATGGACAAGTATCCATCTTTTAGGTCAGGACGCTTTCATATCCAAACCAGCCGAGGCTGTCCACATAGATGCGGTTTCTGCTACAACTCAATATTCAACAAGAATAAATGGCGCGGCAAAAGTGCAAAGCGCGTACTTGACGAAATCGAGTTTATCCTAAAAAAATATCCTCACATCAAAATAATCGACCCCATCGACGATAACGTTTTCGTCGACGAGTATCGTGTGAAAGAAATCTGCCAAGGGCTTTTAGACAGAAAACTTGCTATTACGTGGCGGGCAAACTGCCGCTTCGATTATCTGGCTACATATGATCGGGCTTTTCTTGAGCTCATAGAGAAGGCTGGGTGCGTTGAGTTGGATTTTGGCGGTGAATCAGGTTCCGACCGTATCCAGCAACTCATCTGCAAGGATGTGACGGCGGATGAAATGTTGCAGTCGGTTGGTAACCTGCAGCGTTGGGCGCCCTCCATTGAGCCTTATGTTTCTTGGATGAGCGGTTTACCCGGAGAAACAGATGAGGATTTAGCCCAAACTTTTGATTTGATGGATAGGATGCGTGAGGTTAACCCTAAAACCCAGCATTACGGCATATTCGTCTACACACCCTTCCTAAGCACAGTCATGCAATACCTGCCGTCGGAGTTTACGCCGCCACAATCGCTTGAAGAATGGGGCAGCATAGAAGTTTTCCATTTCAACCCGCCATGGCATAGCAAAGAACAAATCGAAAAACTGCACGCGATTTCCGCGGTCACGCGCCTTGCGTTCTATCCTCAATCAAGAATAAGAGAACGCGGCTTAGCATACAAATTTGCCTATGGCGTAATGAATAGGATTGAAAAATACCGGTGGCGCCACAGAAACTTTGGGTTTCCGATTGAATTAAAAATTGCTGACGCCGTGGCAAGGAAGTTTAAGGGGTTTCTTTAGGCGCTGTAGTCTCGTCCTTCAGGCTTTGTGCTTACGGGTTTTCCAGCTTCAGGAATCTGCGGCAACGGAATCGGCGGCGGAATGTTCAAAGTCCTTGATATTAGAACTGACTCGATGAACACGACATTGGATATGGATTGGATTATTATCTGCGCTGGCGGCTTCTTCTGGTCGTAATCCTTGAGAACTTTGTCAACTTCGCCTTTTTCGCCGTTTACGTAGGCAATCCCCTTCAAGCTCAACTGAGCAATGGAAGGATTGTAAACAATCGACAAAACAAACGGCACTTCTAACGATTCGTCCTGCTTCTTTTCCATACCAACAACGTTAATGTTAGTGCCAATTTGAATGGGCGGAATTGGCTTTCTGATATCCCAGAAGCGTTCTGCAGAAACGCTAGTTATAACTACGTTTACTCTAAGCATTATAGGTCAAAAAAGAATAATCGCAGTTGGAAGATTTAAAACTGCTTACTGTTTATTTCTGCTTGTAGCGTGTAAAGCCACAGTGGCCGCAAGTGTACCTGTCATGGTGGTCTCCCATGAAGTATCCTGTTCCACACCGCTCGCAAGTTGGACGTGTCCTAGAAACTTTGTCGCCTTCAGCCTTGTACATTGCACGGACGCCTTTTTCCTCTTTGTGTTTTTTCTCGCGTTTCTTCTCAGCTTTCTGAACTTTTGGTGCTGCTGCTGGCGCTGCTTCTTCTGCTGCTGGTTTTGCCTCTTCTTTCTTTGCTGGTTCTTCTTTCTTAGGTGCTGGTTTAACTGGCATTATGCTTTCGCCTCTTCTTTGGGCTTAGGTGGACTGTTACGTTTCCTGATGTATTCAGGTTCAACGAGTTTTGCTTGATTAACGGATTGATAAACGTTAGCAGCTCCAACGGTTATGCTAGTTCCTGTTTTGGTGCGCATTCTTTTAATGAAAACGACGTCGTCGCCAAGTTTCATTTCGATGGCTACGGCTTTCTTTACCTCTAGCCTTTGGGGAGTTTTCTCTTTTGGACCCGAAACAATAGTGAAGCCTACTTCTATCCGTTTCAGAAGCGGGTTATCCTTGGTTGAATCTATTTTGACTTGCATTAATGTTCACTTAAGGCGTAAATTCATACAATACTCTTCTTATTTAGCTTTTCGAAGATTTCATGGCGTTTAGGAACTCCTGAGCCTTTGCTTTCCTCTCAGAGGTTACTTTAACGACCACAATGCCCAAATGCGGCTGCCCGTAGACCACGAAAGCGTTTTCTGGCGCGTACAAAACTGCTATAAGCGTAAGCAAGTCTTCCTCTCCTCTAACCACTATGTGCGTGTGCTCATTTCTCGCTAAGGCTTCCTTGACCGCCAAGATTGATTCTTGGGTTATTGTACCCTGCGGATTATCCGCATAGACTGTTTTTTCCACTGCGTCTTCTTTGGGCATGGGTTGGTTTCTTAGTGAAATGTTGTCGATGATTGTTAGTTGTGGGTGGATGTTGTGTTTGTGGAGGTTGCGGGAAACGATGTCTCCGACAGAAATTATTTTGGGCGGCTTTTCTTTTTCAACCAACTCCTTCATTTTGTCCATTGTTTCTTCAGGCGCGCCTTGGATGAGGTTGCCGAAGGGTTCTTTTAGTTTTATGCGCAGCTTCGGCGTTATAGTGTACGCTGTGGTCATCTCTTGAACCTGCAAAATAGAAAATGCTCGGTAGGTTATGAAGCTACCGCGGTATTATCAAAAAAGGGTTAGCGCACTTTTAAGGCGTATCGGCCTTTCTCTTTAATATTCATCGCTTTTGCAATGGCCGAGTGTTCCGGATCAAACATTACCACTAAACCGCTGAAATCTTCACTAAAATTAGTCGACCTGCACTTTCCGCACACGTTGTCTTTAGTTATAAAATGACAGTTTGTACATGCTTTTTCACTCATTCAAATTCACTCCCTTTATGCTG
>JAMDCS010000114.1 GCA_023488835.1 Candidatus Bathyarchaeota archaeon | reverse complement strand
AATGCACATTGGTTACAAACATGATGGTTGGCGCATCATCGCTGCATTCAACCAGTGCCTTGCCAATCTTGGAGTTGATTTGTCCATCCCAAATCTTCTCAATACGATAAGCTGCTGCTTCCCGTGGATTCGGAACTACGTTGATTGCCATCTCGAAAACTGCTTCATATACTGGCAGGGTCGTTTGCAGCTTCGCCTGCTGACCATTAGCGTACGCTTTTGTTATGTCTGAAAACTTTATCCCATGCTGCTTTGCCATGTTCATAGTGAAACCCCACCCATGCAAGGCTGAACCAAAAGCCACATTGCCCTGTAAAGCGGCAATTTTCCATTGGTTTTTGAAGTGGGGTTCTGCGTAGAGTTCGATGAGGTCGTTGAATCGGCTGATTATTTGGTCGAGTTTTTTCTGGATTTGCTCCTCGTTTAGCTGCAACTCGATGATTAGTTTATCGACTTTGTTGATGAATAGGACTGGGCGGACTCGTTCTTCGAGGGCTTGCCGTGTGACGATTTCGGTTTGAGCCATGATTTCCTCCACAGCATCAACTACAACTATCGCGCCATCGATGACTCTTAGAGCTCGGGTGACTTTGCCAGTGAAATCCACGTGCCCCGGCGTGTCAACGAGGTTTACTATGTAGGGTGTGCCTGCGGTTTTGTAGAGTAGGCTGATGTTGGCTGTTTTTATGGTGATTTTGCGTTTCTGCTCTTCGTCGAGGTAATCAAGCACCCTTGCCATGCCAGCCATCCGCGGCGACAACAACCCTGCACCCGCCAGCAACGAATCAGCAAGCGTAGTTTTGCCGTGGTCAATGTGTGCAATTATCCCTATGTTTCTGATAAGCTCTTTTCTGCCCATCAATTGCTGAATTTCGAGGAGTTGCTTAAACCGCGGCATACATGACCCTGTAGGATAAGTTTAAGTTGGAACTAAAGGTTCCTATTAAATTTAAAAGTTAATGTAGCTTGCTGCCCAAAAAGGACCAATAAAATTGAAACCACCCATAATTATACCTGTTGAAGACTTAATTGAGGAACCTTACGCGTCAATCGTGTGTTATCCAAGAGCAAACCCCGCAGAAATGGTGAAACGCATAGAAGAACTGAAACAACATGGCGTAACGGCAGTTGAGTTTGTTGGCAAAACTTCAGCATCCAACATTCCTGTGCTAGGCAAAGGCTACGTCGGCGTTGTAGTGGTTGCGCACGTGAAGGGGCAAAGGGTGGCGTTGAAAATGCGCAGAATAGACGCTGACAGAGAAAGTTTCGAACATGAAGCAGACCTGCTCGTTAAAGCCAACAGCGTTAATGTGGGACCTAAGTTTTTGGCAGTAAGCAAGAATTTTCTTTTAATGCAGCTAATTGACGGCGATTTACTAGAAGATTGGCTTGAAACCCACAAAGACAAGCCGCTTATTCGCAAGGTTTTGGTTGACATTTTAGAGCAGTGCTGGCGGCTGGATGAGGCTGGCTTGGACCATGGAGAACTCAGCAAAGCACCCAAACACCTACTTGTGGAAAAGGCGGATAAGCCGTTCATCGTTGATTTTGAAACTGCAAGCGTGGTGCGTAAAGTAATTAATGTTACGTCGGTGTGCCAGTTTCTTTTTATGGGAAACAGCAGGGCAGCAAAGATGCTGGGCAAAGTGTTTGGAGAGAGGAATAGGGCGGAATTAATTGCTACTTTGCAGGATTACAAGAAGGACAGGATTAGAGGGAATTTTGAAGGCTTGCTTGAGGTTTGCCTTTCTTAGTTTTACTTTCGATTGGCTATATAAGAACGGCATACTATACGAGTAACATAAGAAAAAAAACGGAGTATAGAGCATTCAAAAAGTTAATACCCTCCTAGATATTGATGCCCGAAAAGTGCTTGAGCAAATCGAAGCAAAATACGGCTTAAAGCTGCCGCGGACAGTAATAACCATCGATTACGACGAGAACATTGGAGACCTCTACATACGATTCAAAAACGCTGACCACCGAAGGCGAACCGACAAGCGATGGAAAAGGAATAATTCACTATGATAAAAAAGGCAAAATAGCCGTCATTGAAATTACGGATATAACCAAACTTTAATCGCTTCTAAAAACGTTCTAAGAATAAAGTTTAGGCTACGACATCCTGCAGCTTTTTCTGTTTGACTGCTTCTTTGAGTTCCATTGCGATTCGTCTGCCCATGTACATGTTTTCGCCGTACTTCAGGTAAGCGTAGGGTGATGTGCCGATGCCAACGTTGGTTCCTGCGACGATGCGTGCGCTGATTTCAAAAGTGTAAATTTTTGCTTCGTCGGTGATGACGGTTTCAAGGCAGAAGGGTCCAATGATTCCTGGCGGTGATAGTTCGCGGGCTTTTTTGTGGACGTTTTCGCCCATGCGCATGATCTCGGGCAGAAGCGATTCGCGGAGCACTATGGGGAAGTTGCCGATTACGGTGTATGTTGGGTTTATGTCGATTTCGAGTTGCTGGCAAGCTGGGATTTTGCCTATTGAGTCGACGGCGGATTCGTAGCGTCTGTCAACGCAAAGCATTTCCACATCATCGTTAATGATTGAGCTGAAGTAGCTTGGGTAAACATTAACACCCAAAGCGTACTCCTGCAGATGGATGCTTGGCAAATCGTCCGCTGTTAGCATGCCGCGTTTGACCATCTCGTTGAATTGCTTGTGGAAGTTCTTGGGTGAATTAGCGAGGAAATAGCCTCTTCCGCCTTTGGCACCTTGAAGTTTGGCAATGATTAAGCGGTCGATATCTTCAGGTGACTTGAAGGTGGCTGGCAGACGGAGTCCGGCTTGGCGTAGCCATTCTTCTTGTAATTTGCGGTTGGCTTCCCAATGGAGCAGTTGACGGTTGCCGAACATGGGAACGTAGAGGCTGTCAGTCAATTCTTCTGTGCTCAGATATGCGGTGAATGAGCCGTGCGGAATCAAAACGACATTTAGCTTACGGAGCCGCTCTTGGAGTTTCTCACTTAACAACTCAGTGAAGTCTTTAACGATGATTAATTCATCAACAAGCGGGAACTTTTGGTACATTATGGCGTCTTTTTCCTTGCAAATGCAGACGGTTTTGAAGCCTTCCTCTTTGGCGCCCTTGAAAATGTTCAGTGAACTGTGAGAGCCCAACGTGCCGATAGCAAGCTTGCTCTGATCATATTTCCCGATGATTTTGCCGATATCAGTGTTTGTTATCATGTTACTACTTCTCCGAGCCTATGTTTCCTAAGCGCCCGTTTTATTTCCATAGCGACGCGTTTGCCTGGACCCACCTCTACACCATATTTGTACTTCATGTAAGGCGAAGTTGGCTCTACGCAGGGACAACCTGGAACGCGAGGGCTGACGTCAAAAACGCGGAATTCCAAATCCTTAGTTACTGCGCCCTGCAGTGCAAAGAGCCCAATCATTCCTGGCGGAAACTCCTTTTTGCAGATTGCCACGAAGCGTTCTGCGGCATCAAAGATTTTTTCGAGCTGACTCTCCCGCATGGTAACGCCCATATGTCCAATTTCTATGTTCTGGGTTGGTATGTTGAGTTCAAGTTGTTCTTTTGCTGGCAAGTCGAGGACGCCATCAAGGTCCGTTTGGATTCTTCTGTCAAAACCGAGCAGGTCAATGTCGTCGGTTAAGGGGGACCAGAAATAGTTAGCATTGAATTTGGCGCCAATAACATACTCCTCAATAACAGATTGGTTGAGTGCCTCACGGGTTATTATGCCAGCTTTTATGCGTTTTTGGGCTTCTCGCTCGTACTCTTCAGGGGTTGAAGCATAGAAGAATGCGCGTTCAATTGTTCTGCCTTTCTCAGCCACCTTCACAATGGCTGGACAATCTATTTGTTCGGGTGACTTGAAGGCGCGGGGAAGTTTTATGCCTGCTTCCTTGAGGAGCCAAAGTTGATTTTTTGGGGTGTTGCGTTCTTCGGTTTTAAGTAGGTACCTGTTGCCCATAAGGGGCACCGTGAATTTCTGTTCTATGGCTTCGTAGCCTGCGTACACGCTAAATGAGCGGTTGGGGACAAAAACGGTGTTTAGGTCTGTTAGCTGCTTTACAACTTCGAGGGTTGTTATATCTGAGAATTTGTCTAGGAAGATGAATTTGTCAAAGATGTTTCGGTAGTAGCGGGCGTAGGTTTTTTCTCTGCCATTTTGGCATACAACGACGGTTTTGAAGCCTTCCTGTTTGGCGCCCGAAGCAATCTCTAAAGCGGAGTGCGAGCCTAAAACGCCTATGTGAATTTTCTTCTGGTCATAATCCGCTATAGTTTCTTTAATTTTATTATTCATCGTCATACTTTTTCACCCATGTATTCCCTGTACGCTTTGATAACAGCCGATAGTTTTGGCGTATCAAAGAGTTTGTGTTTAGTCATCTCGTTTGCTGCCGCCATGTACATTTGGCTGATGATTGTTTTAAGTTTGGGGTTAAGTTTGGGAGGCTGCGACTTGCAAAGAGCTTTCCAGTCTTGGATTCCTTTGGTTTCCGCATCTTTTTTGGCTTGCTCCAAATCGTTGTACCAGTTTGTTTTCTTGTAGTATTGCCTGGCGACCTCTTTGCTGACGTGGACGCCCTCGTAAGTAAAGCGGCACTCGTCAAGGGTCCCCAAAACGTCGACAAGGATAATTTTTCTTTTGTCATCGAAAGCTAACTCGATTTTGCCGTCCTCATTCTTTAAACCAGCGTTTGAGGCAGCAAACGAGATGACT
>JAMDCS010000112.1 GCA_023488835.1 Candidatus Bathyarchaeota archaeon | reverse complement strand
AATTCGCAAGAATGCACTTTCTACGCCCGTTACAACAGCCATTACTGAAACGGCGCCTTTTAGCTCATTATCGACTCTTGCGCCCCAGATGATCTTTGCTTTTGGTGGCAATGAACGTTTCATAATTTCAGCAGCTCGGTTGACTTCGCTAAGTGTGAGGTCTTCTCCGCCTGAGACATGGATGAGTAAACCTCGGGCTTTTGTAACGTCTTCTATGTCGAGTAGACGACCGTTTAATGCTTTATCTACTGCTGTTTCGACTCTGTTTTCACCAGTACCTTCTCCGATGCCTATCGAAGCTAAGCCTGATCCAGCCATGATTGCTTTTAAGTCAGCATAGTCCATGTTGATTAGGCTTGCAGTGGTTATGGTTTCAGTTACGCCTTTTACGAATTTGCCGACGGTGGTGTTAGCTACGCCTAAAGCCTCACGGAACGGTAAGTTTCCAGCAACTTTTACGAGTCGGTTGTTGTCAATCACTACGACAGTATCGCATAGTCCCTTTAGTCGATTTAGTCCCCTCTTTGCTGCAGCCATTCTGGCCGTTTCAACTTCGAACGGAAGAGTGACCACGCCCACTAGTAAAGGCGCCATTGGATTTCCTGCACATTTTTTACGTAAAGCGTCTGCTAAGCCGACAATTGCTCCAGTTCCTGTTCCTCCGCCTAAGCCAGCTACCATGAATATAATGTTAGCTCTGGATAATTCATGGATGACTTCGCCGGCGGTCTCGTATAGAGCTTTTTCGCCTACTTCTGGGTAGCCTCCGCTGCCGAGTCCTCGAGTTAGTTTTTCGCCTATCAAGATTCTTTTGTCTGCTTTGACGGTCATAAGATGGGTAGCGTCAGTGTTTACTGCTACTAGTTTGCCGCCTGTGATTCCTTTGTCCTTGACCCATGATATTACGTTGCATCCTGCTCCGCCGAGTCCAACAGCGATTACTGTTGGTGCTGCCATTCTTGCAAATTTTTCAATTTTTTCTTCTTGAGTTTCTGCATAAGGTTTTTCAACAAATTGTTCTGTTTCTTGTTCAGTTTGCATTTTCATTTCCTCTAATTGGTATCGCAAGATACAAGATATCTTATATCATATATAAAGGTTTTTGTAGCAATGCTCAACATTAACACACAATAAAACTTGGAATTTCGTATTACGGTTTCATAATATACCTTATATACAACCTAAACCCTAAAAAAATGGGAGAAGATAGATGAAAAAAATCAATCTAATGAAACAGTTCATGAAACACTTCGTTGGAAAAGGCTTTCATCTAATAATTAAAGAAAAAGATGAAACCCTCAAAGTGCACACCATCGAAATTATGCAAAAAACAGATAGCACGTGCCCAGTTAAAGAAATTCCAATAGGCGACTATTTTTTACATTTAGTAGCCACAAACCCTAAAGGAAACGAAGCCTCCATAATTTGCAACTGGACAGATGAGCTTCTAAAAGACCTCATGGCAAGCTACAAAGATGCAAAGGACGCAGAGTTTTCCCAAATAACAATGATCAAAGACCCCTTATCCAACGAATCGAACAAGTGGCTTCTAACATGGGGCGACAACGAAGAAGTGCAAAAGACTGACCCAATACGATATATTAGCTAGGAAACCAAAAACGCATAATCAGAAAAATATGGGAGCAGACTCCATTTTATTATCCCAATTCTTTGAAACTCTTTTTGTCACAACGACTTTTAAAGCAAGATTTGTTTATTTCTTACATCTTGGAATATTTGCTATCCCACCCGTTTAATGCAGGAAGCAGGTGGTATGGTAAGCAAAAACCAAAAAGATCAATATGTTCCATGTTTCTGGCGGTCAGTCATGCATGATACAGTCAAACAGGGTCTTTGCCGTAAGACCAGCGTGAGTTCCCAAAAAATTCTAAACATTAGTCACTGATTAGTCGCCATTGTAGCTTTGAGTGTTTTGCGAGTCTCTTTGTCTGACAAAATTTAAAAGTTGTAGACCGCCAAGTATATAGTGGCGACACAAACGTGAAACGGCTGTTTTTCAGTTCACTTGCCACTAAAACCCTCTTAGCAGCAGCGCTTATCGTAATTTTAACCGCATCCTTATCGGTCGGCATCTACTTTACCGCTTTTGCACCCAACCAAAATAGCCAGCCCAGCGAGCCTACGCCAACGCCTACCCCAACAACTGAACCCACGCTCACTTCCCAACCAACCACGCCCTCACCTACCCCATCGCCCAAGCCTACGCAGCAGCCCACATCACTACCATACTTCAGCCAGCAACCTACACCTACCCCAGTGCCGCCGAATGGTCTGCTGGATGATTTAACCGACCAGCAAAAAGTAAAACTTCAAGCAGCCTCTCACGCCGTGAATGGGAACTGGTCGACTAACTTTGAGCTTGCCCCACCAACATGGACAGCAGGCGCAACCGTCAGGATTGCAGCCGCGCTCAATTATTCGGATGAATTGTTGAGTAATTTCAAACTTACCTATCCAAAAGTTGACAACGCATGCCTCCTCATAACGGCAGAGAGAGATTTTGACCCCGCAGGATACCAGCACACCCCATGGGATGAGTCAGTTTCCACCATTCTTACGCCCGCTGGGCTCCCCATTGAGGGAGGCGGAAGCGCAGCCATCTCCAGCTACACAGGCTACACGCAGAAAACGCCCGTGGACACCATGCTTGAGGTACCAATCGCCAACTTCCCACTCGATGACAGCAGCCAATTTCATAATGGAAAGTTCTTGGCTAACGTTACCTTGCCCCAAAATCTGCCGCCTGGAATCTACAGGTTGAGACTGGACTTTGGCTTCAAGTCAGGCAACAGTAGGTACAACTTTAACAGTAACGGCATCGCAACTAGACCCACCGACTTAAACAATGTTTCATGCGTTTTCTCTCCGCCCATACCTGCAAGCGGAATCGACGCCTACGGGAACTGGGTGGATGGCGCACAGATTAACCGCAGAAGCTATTGGGCGCTCCTTTGGGATTACAACTCGAACGGTTATCGGGGCGTCGTAGCTAAAGAGGACGAGAGCAAAGTGGCAATTTCCCCACGCAACTTAATCCATGACGAAATCATCCTGCCGCGGTTTAGCACAAGCGGCGCTGCACTTAGCTACAATTTGGAGCCCACATTTCTTTTGGATAACGCGAATTCTCAGCGCAACATTCCATGGAGATATGACCATGGCAACTGGTCAGTAAAGATAACTTATCCAAACGGAACAATCAAAGACTTAGGCACAGCCGCCTTTTTAGCCCGAAGAGGAAACGGCGCAACCACCAAAAACTCCAGCTTCACCGCCTGGAAACCCCCGGCATACGGCAACTACACAATTGAGGCAAAGGGCTTGATTGAAGACATTTGGGGCAATCGCTATGAAGGCGGCGGAAACTACACTTTCTGGATTGCCGAACGATTAACTTTGGCGACGGCGACTTTTCAGGGGCAACCCTACAATGTCGGAAACCGCTATGGACGAGACATAGCTTTTAACCCGCCAGTGGCAGCCAACGTAACCGTCAAAGCATCCCTCTACTTCAACTCTGACCCCAGCAACGTTACCACCGTTGTTTCAATTGGGCAAGCGACATCTGGCGGAATTTTTGGGGCAATGCAGGGACTTAAGCCTCTTCCATTAACCGCGCCAGGAGAATATTACGCAACAGTGCTTGCCACTTACTGGGACACACAGGGTACGCTGTGGGTTTCGGCGATGCGTCATGCAGGCGTCGTGTATCCCTTGGATTCGTCCATTGAAGCGCATGGAAAGAAGATTAGTCTGCCAGGCGGAGCGATTGGCGACCGCGGCGAGCAGCGTTGGGAAGGATATACCCTGCCTAACGGCACTTCGGTGCTGGATCACATTAACTTTCCCTACAACGCCTATGATGTTCTCTTGATTGCAAGTGAACAGCAAGGGTCTAACAAAATCGAGCCAGTAATGACTTACACTGTAAAAGGCAGCAATGCAACTTACAATACAAGTCTGCAGACCATAGGCAGATCCAACATAATCATCAAAACAAGCAACGGCTTATCCCCCGAGATGTTCCCCGAATACATCACCGACCTACAATACTACTACGGCTCAGCTCCCAGACCGGGATTCAACTCTAGGTTCATAGTTTCCCATGACAACATTCGCGCACCCTATTGGCCGACGAGCCCCAACAGTTTCGGCGGACAAATCGGCGCTTCAAACAACGGCGACATGCCCGGAGACATCTACCGCTTCCTAGGCGGGGTTGTACTGAGAAACAATGGGCAAACTCCAGCGTATGCAGGTTACCAAGCCAGCGCCTTCATACTGCCCAAAAGCAGCAACAACAACCGCATAATCGGACCAGGAAATGAAGAGTTGCCAAGCCCCGACGGGACCCCTGCCCGATTCTTCCTCACGCCCCTGCGACCGGGAATGGTTTATTTCGTTGGCGCAACCTTCGGCGCTGTGCTGCAGATTGACCCTGTGGTTCCCTGCAGCGTTCGCTTTACGCTAACCGCACCTAACGGCACGACCTTTGCAACGACGGGCAGTGGCGATCAGTATGGTTACTTTGTAGCCGCAGACAAGTGGCTCCTAGATAAAGCAGGATTATGGGTTTATAACGTAACCGCAACATGGAACGGCACCCAAGGCAGAGTACCAGGCATGCCTAGCGAAGGCGGCTGGATATTCGTGCTCGAAAATGGTCCAGCCTCAGGCACTGGAATGCGGCTCAACCTATCTACAACCCAGACTTTCTCGCCGACAGCAGGCCTCAACGTTACAGGAAACACGACCTCTGCCCAAGTCTATTACGCAGCCATAATTCCAGGCGCAGTGCTGGAAGAAGGCGTCCTGCAGGTGAATAACGGCACGTTCCAATACACCTTTGACCCTCAAAGGATGGCTGACAAGATAAAAACATACGACATCGTGAACTTAGTTAACGGGAAACCGGAGATTGGGCGCGTGGTGCATTTAACGTTCTTCTCTGAAGAGCAAGGACTCAACGGAACCTATCATTCGTTTGCGAGGGTTGTTTTGAGGGGAACTACTGCTTTATACATTAAAGAGAAATAGAGAATGAAGGCTGATTAGTGGTGAAGGGTAAGCGGAGAAAAATTGCTGTAATTGCTGGAATAATTCTGCTTCTTGTTTCAGGTTTGTCAGCTGTTTTTGTTCTGTTTTTTAGTGAACCGATGCCGCAGAAAACTCAGAACTCCACCTCACAGTACCTCTTATACCGTGGCAGCGAGAGCAGAATCGCTATGGTTTCCGCAACTTCTTCCTTCACGCCTACCAACCAAACATACACTTCAGCCGACGGACAACGAGTAATCCAAGATGGAGGGCTCTACACAATAAACCTCACACTGCGCAACGACTATACAAGCGAGAACCCGCCCCCATCAACAGGCACTCCAACAGCGCCTATCGACGGCACCGCCTACCTATGCCTGAAAGCAACCCTGCTAGCCTATGACGTAGTCTATCCTTCCATAAACCTGTCACCTTCCGATTTCGCCACAACTTCGGCTGACCAAACAGGGCTTGTTTTAGCCAGCGGACAAACAAACACTGTCCAATTGATTTTGGCAACGAACCAAACGAATATCAACGATTTTTTCGTTACCTTGATTTCCATAACCGATAGCATACCCCACTAACTTGTTCAAGGATGCTTGTGCAAAAGGTTAGGCAGTCTTCGCAGAAAGTGAAGCCGTATTAATGAAAGTTTTTTTTGTTACTTTGCAGATGTCGCATTGCCTGTTTTTGTGAGAGTATATACAGGTTTTCTGGAGGAGCAGCTGGCTTGTTTTCTTTTGTGTGTGCTGGCGCTGCCATGATTAACGATTTTTAAAATTTTGATTTCTTGATTGGTAGTTTCCACAGCGGTTGTATTCATGTGGGGCATCGCAGAATTTTTGCAGTTTTCTGCACCATGCTATGCGACTTGACCTATACGTGCATCTTTTTGGGGTTTCTAATAGGTAAATTCGCGATTCCATTCTATCCCACCCTCACGGCAGACAAACGGTGACTATATGTCAGTCAAGAGTATATATAATTTATCGTAATCAGCGGAGGGAAAAGAAATCTAACAAGCCAAAATTTCAGGCAAAAGCATAGCGCTCAAAGTGTAAAAGTTCAATTTTTAACTTGTATCTGCGATTTGTTTATGTTTTACTTCTAAGAGTATGGCTATTGAATCTGTTTATCGGGAAGCAAGCGGAATGGCGAGTAAAAACGAGAAAATCACTATGCTGCATGGTGCTGGCGGCTCAGTCATGCACGATTTAGTCAAGAACCACATTGTGAAGTATTTTGGCGGACTGGGCAACGAAGCCGAAGTGCCATTGGAAGCGATGGATGACGCAGCTGTCATCGGCGACATAGTTTTCAAAAGCGATTCTCACGCGGTTAAACCCATCTTTTTCCCAGGCGGAGACATCGGGCGCTTATCAATTTCTGGAACGGTTAACGATATTTCGTGTTTGGGCGCGGAGCCTTATGCGTTGGCTTGCGGACTCATTTTGGAGGAGGGTTTGGCGATTTCCGATTTGGAGAAGATTCTTGCTTCCATGCGTCAGGCTTGTGTTGAGGCGGGCGTTGGCATTGTTACGGGGGATACGAAGGTGGTGGAGAGGGGCAGTTTAGGCGGCTGCGTCATGAATGTCTCAGGCATTGGAAAACGTACGGCAGCGTTGGAGAGCAACCTGCAAGTGGTCAGGAAATATCGGGAGCTTAAAACCCGCTGGGCGCTCGATTCCAACCTTGCCGCAGGCGACAAAATCATCCTATCAGGCACCATCGGCGACCATGGCTTGGCGGTGCTTTCGGCGCAGCAGGGCTTGAAGTTTGGCAGTGAAATAAAATCCGATGTAAAACCGCTTAACCGCATGATGCAAAGCTTACTCGGAAGTGTCGGCGGGATCGTCGCCATGAAGGACCCAACCAGGGGCGGATTGGCAGACGCCCTAAATGAATGGACAGAAAAATCAAAAATCGGCATCCTAATCCAAGAAGACAAAGTTCCCATCCATCAAGATGTGCAAACCGCATGCGAAATGCTCGGCTTAGACCCTTTAGAAGTTGGGAACGAGGGCAAAATCATCATCGGCACAGTACCAGAAAAAGCACAGGAAATCCTGCAATTCCTAAAGCAAACATCCGAAGGCAAGGATGCACAAATAATCGGCGAAACAACCACACAATTCAAAGGCGTAGCAATGCAGACGCTTGTTGGCGGCAAAAGAATAATCGCAAAGCCAGTGGGCGACCCCGTCCCAAGAATCTGCTAACCCAAAACTGCAACGTTTTTTGCCCAGACGCGGCAGGTTCCTTCGCTGCTGACCATGCAGGCACCAACGGGTTTTGCGGGGGTGCAGGCTTTCATAAACATGGGGCATTCTTTGGGTTTGATTTTTCCGATGATGACAAGGTGGCACTCGCACCCGAGGAGGATGTCTTTGCCCTGCTCCACATGAACCCCAAACTTTTCACGTGCGTCAAACTGTTTAAGTGATTCTCGCAGTTGCAGTGCTGAGTCGGGGAGTCTTCCGATGCCGCGCCAGTTTCCCGCAGTGACGGCGAAGGCTTTTTTCATCATTTCCTGCGCCTTTACGTTGCCTTCAGGCTTAACCACACGCGAATACTCATTCTCCAGCCGCGCGTCGCTTTCGCTGACCTGTTTTAGAAGCATGTAGATTCCCATCAAAACGTCGTTGGGCTCAAAGCCAGCCACAACCGTGGGCATCCTATAAACACGGGTAAACAGCTCGTAGGGTTTTAAGCCTATGATTGCGCTTACGTGTCCAGGCGCGATGAACCCGTCAATCTGTAAGTCGCCAACGCCGAGCAAAAGCTCCATGGCGGGCGGAATTAAACGGTGAGAAACTAGAAAGCTGAAGTTTTTGGGCAAATCGCCGAGCGCTTCAAGGGCTGTGATTGGGGCGGTGGTTTCGAATCCGACGGCTGAAAACACAAACTCTTTTTCAGGTCCACGTTTAGCCATTTCAACCGCGTCTGAGACCGCATATACGATTCGGACGTCAGCGCCAGCCGCTTTAGCTTCCAAGAGCGAAGATTGGCTGCCTGGCACACGCAAAACATCGCCAAAGCACGTTACCACGATGCCTTTTTGGGCTAATTGCACTGCCTCGTCGATTTCAGCCGCAGGCACAATGCAGACGGGGCATCCGGGTCCAGCGATGACTTCAACATTCTCAGGCAACAAACTGCGCAAACCAAAATGGGTTATGGTCCATTCGTGGGTTCCGCAAACATGACAAAACTTGACTTGCCCCTTTTTCGGCGCCACAGCCTTGATTTTCTGGGCTATGCTATGTGCCAGCTCGGGGTTTCGGAACTTCAGGTTTTGCGCCATAATCTCAACTTGCCACTTATTCTCCAGCAGAAGCCAAGACGTCATTCCAAAGGCTGAGGGTTTCTAAGGCTTCTTTTTCTTCTAAAACCTGAATCGCGTAGCCCGCATGAACCAGCACGTACTCGCCTACTTTAGCCTCTACAAGCGACACGTTAACCTCGCGCAAAACGCCTCCGAAATCCACATGGGCTTTGGTGCCGTCTAAGCTCATTATTTTTGCTGGAATCGCTAAACACATACTAATCAGTTATTAAAACGCTTTAAACGGCGATAAAAACAGATTGGTCTAAAACCGTGAAAACCCAGCAACAACTGCTTGACCAAACGAGACTCCTCCGTCGCCTGCTGGCACCGCTTCATGAACAAAAAACCGCAGCCCTGCATGCTCGACGGTTTCACGCATTAGCTGGGCGAGTATTTGGTTGCAGGCGGCACCCCCAGAGAAACCCACGTCTTTTACGCCTTGCTCGGCGGCTTTTTGCTCTGCCAAAGACGCCAAGCCTTTTGCCAAGTAAGCGTGAGCAGAATAAGCTAAATCTGCAGTAGAAACCCTACCCAAACTGCCAAAAATTGCTCCCATCAGGCAGGAAGTATCCAAAACAGCCCCCTGCAACTTGGGCTCAAGCCCCAAAGTGTCCTTGCCAGCTAAGGCTGCTGATTCAAGTTTCATGGCAGACTCACCCTCATAGCTGCGCTCGAAACAAACCCCTAAAACCGCGGCAACCGCATCCAGAACCCGCCCGCAACTCGTCGTTTCCATGGTGCCTGTGCCTTTTTTTAGTTGGTTTAGGATTAGTTTGGCTTCTGTTTTTCCGTGAGGCAAATGCCCGCTGTTTTGAATCAGCCAACCTTCGACGTTTATGCCTGCTTTAGAGAGCATTCCAGCCGCCATCCGTACGGGGTAACGGCTCGCTAAGTCTCCGCCCAGCAACGGCTGAGGTTCCAAATGCCCAAGACGTTTAAACTGGGCTGATTCGCGCGTGCAGAAGAGGACTTCGCCGCCCCATGCTTCACCTTTCGAGCCATAGCCATACCCATCACAAACGATGCTGACAGCTTCATCCAAGCCGTGCTCTGCCATTAAAGCCGCCGCATGTGCATGATGATGCTGCACCTGAACCAATGGTGAATCGTCTGCTTCAGCCATCCCTTTAGCAAGGATGGTTGTGGTGAATTTGGGGTGCAAATCGCAAGCCACCATTTGGGCGTGGCAGTTGGTTAAGCGGTGAAGGTGACCTGTGGCTTCTTGGAGGAAACCGCGGGTTTCGATGTTTTCGACGTCGCCGATGTGCTGGCTGATGAAGGCTTTATCGTCAAGAAGGACACAGGAGGTGTTGTTTAGTTCGCCGCCTAAGCCAACGACGCAGCGTTTGGATTTTTCCTTGAGCCGAATCGGTGCTGGAGCGTAGCCTCGGCTTCGCCTGAGGAACACTTGGCGGTTCCCATGCACGCGCATGACGGAGTCGTCACAGCGGTGCGCGATTTCCCGATTATGAAATAGAAAATAATCTACCGTGCCGCCGAGAATTTTGAGGGCTTCCCCGTTGTCTTTTACGATGGGTTGGTTTGGCGGGTTCGCGCTGGTCATCACAAACGTAGCGTCGCCCACTTGGTCGAAGAGCATGTAGTGCAAGCCCGTGTAGGGCAACATAACACCGACGTTATGCAGGCTCGGCGCAACCAGCGGTGAAAGATTGTAGTTTCCGCTTTTATTCAGCAATACCACTGGGCGTGCGGATGAAGACAGCAGTTCCTGTTCCTTCGAACCCACTTCGGCAAACCCTTTTGCGGCGTCAAGGCTTTTTGCCATGATGGCGAAGGGTTTTTCGCGTCGGTGCTTCGTGGTTCGAAGCCTAATCAGAGGCTTTTCCAGAATGGCGGACGCTGCAATATGGAAGCCGCCATACCCTTTCACGGCAAGGATATTGCCTTCCGACAGCAACTTCCCAGCCTCCTGAACAGGGTCTTTGGTTTGGACTGGCTCTCCTGTGTTTGTTGTCAAATACGCCTTAGGTCCGCAGGTTGGACACGCTACGGTTTGCGCATGAAACCGTCTGTTCGACGGGTCATCGTACTCTTTTAGGCAAAAACCGCACAGCGGAAACTCGCGCATGGTGGTGTTTTCTCGGTCGTAGGGCAGGCGTTCGATGATGGTGAAGCGTGGACCGCAGTCGGTGCAGGTGATAAAGAAATACTCAAAACGGGGGTCTTTGGGGTCGCGCAGTTCGTTTAGGCATTGGTTGCAGATGGCTATGTCTGGGGGAATGATTGAGCCTGAGGTTTCCGCTTGTTGAGAGCTCTTGTAAATCGTAAAGCTTTCGAATTCGTTTTTTCCTGAGAGCTCAATTTTTTTGATTTGGTCTATTTTTGCTAAAGGCGGTTTTTTAGCCGTCAAATCCTGCATGAAACTCTTGATTTTCTGCGCATCTCCCTCAAGTAGGATTTCCACGCCCGCGTCGCCCCTGTTCCGAACGTACCCCGCCAAACCGTTTCGCACAGCTAAGCGGTAGATGAAGGGGCGGAAACCGACGCCCTGAACGATGCCGGTAATATTTAATTTAATCCGCAAGTTAAGCCGCGCTCTTCAAAGTTGATGCCGCCTTTTCGCTCTGGCTACAGTGTCATCGATAGCAAGTTTTTCCGCTTCCATTTTTAGTCGACGAGTCTTTTGAGAGCCGTCTTCCTCGCCGTTTTCAACTTTAGACATAGTAATCCCATAGAATATGACAAATTATTGATAAGCTTTAAAATAAATCATTGTGTTTTAACCGTTAATTGATTGAACATGAAATGGGTCACGTTTGCTGTTGCATTCTTCTTGACGACTGCCCTAATCATTGCAGGCATCGCCCTCTACCCCGAAGTCCTAGGCAAAGCAGCAACCGCCAACAACGACTTTGTTTTTGCCTTCTTTTTGGGTCCTTTCTTCGTGGTTTTGTTTTTTGCGTGGATAGGAGAAAAAGTCGTATTCAAACTTTGGAAAAATAATCGGTAAGTTATATTTTCTCTTGAAGCATTCGCCTCAGAACTTTGCCTGCTGGACTGAGTGGCAGTTCTTTTCGGAATTCGACTTCGCGGATAGCTTTGTAGGGCGCCACTTTAGGGTTGACGAAAGCGATGATTTCCTGAGCCGAGGTATCCACGCCTATTTTGAGCACTATGAAAGCCTTTGGAACCTCGCCGGCAACTGGGTCTGGTTTGCCCACGACCGCACAGAGCTTCACGGCTGGGTGTTCGTAGAGGACGTCTTCGATTTCTCTTGGATAGACGCTGTAGTCTTTGTATTTGATGAGGTCTTTTTTGCGGTCAGTAATGTAAAAATACCCATCCGCATCCATACGTGCGATGTCACCTGTGAGTAGCCACCCGCCGCGCAGCACCAAAGCGGTTTCCCGAGGCTTCTGCCAATACCCCTTCATCACCTGAGGACCCTTCACGGCTAACTCGCCTACTTCGCCTATCGCGAGTGTTTTTTCACCTGTCTCTAAATCAACAATTCGCGCATCTGTATCAGGAAGGGGCAACCCGATGGAGCCCACCTTGACCGTCCGCATAGACTTATCGACTGGAGTGCAATGCGTAACTGGCGACGCCTCGGTTAATCCGTACCCTTCCGCAAGGAAACCACCCGTGATTTCCATGAATTTCTTTTGGACTTGCGGCGGCAAAGAAGAAGCGCCTGAAATGCACACCCGAATGGATGTTAAATCGTATCTGCCCAGCTCTGGGTTGGCGATAAGTGCTGAATACATGGTTGGGACGCCGCAGAAAACGTTGACTTTGTGCTTTTGTATGGTTTCCAAAACCTTTGCAGGGTCAAATTTGGGCAAAAGAACCATCTTTGCAGCTAAACTGATGGGCACGGTCATGCTTGTGGTCATGCCGTAGATGTGGAACAGGGGCAGCACGGTTAGGAAAGTTTCTTTGGCTATTGAGCCTTTTATCCAAGCCGCGAACGCAATGGCATTTGAGACGAGGTTCTGGTGGGTTAGCATTGCTCCTTTTGCTGTTCCCGTGGTTCCGCCCGTGTACTGCAACGCAGCTAAATCTTCACTTGGATTAATCTTAGCTTTTAGCGCTGTGTCTGGGCTCTCGTTGGTTAATTGCTTGAAGGACAAAGTGTTTGGAATGCTTGGAGGAGAAACAGTTTCGGAACTGTAATCAGCTAAGCCCGTGACTATGACGTTTTTTACCGGGGTTTTTTCCCTAACTTTCTCCACAATCGGATAGAGCGAATCGAGCGCAACTATAGTTTGGGCTCCCGAGTCGTTAAGTTGGTACTCTACTTCACGCTCCCGAAGCATGGGGCTGATCGCTGTAACAACCGCGCCTGCCTTGAGAACCCCAAAATAAGCGATAACAAACTGGGGGATGTTGGGCAGGAAAAGCGCCACTCGGTCACCCTTCTTAATGTCCAAAGTGGCGAGGGCATGGGCAAACTGGTTTGAAAGAACATCCAGTTGTGCATAAGTAATTTCACAGCCGCCGTAGGCTATGGCAACCTTTTGTTCATATTTTTCAGCGGTTTCTTGCAAGAGCCCATGAAGAGGGATAGCGGGGTACTTTATGCTCTTTGGCACATCAGCAGGCCACTTGCTAAACCAAGGCTTACTATTTGCTGGCAAGGTATTATCGAGTTACCATATGAGTGAACGTGTAAAAACCTTATCATAAATTGCTTAGTGCTTCTTTCTAGAAAGATCAATACGGTCGGATTTATCTCGTAAATTCTCTGTATCAAGTCCAGTAATCAAACCTTCGGTTTCTTTTAGTGGGCACACAGAGATGTGCCGAGTTATTCCATGTTTGGTTATGGCAACCATTTCGTCGCCAGATTTAATTTCCACTTTTTTACGCAACTCTTCAGACCCCTTCAGTCAGTCTTATTTGAGTTCTCATTGATTGCGTGTTTAGGCTCGAATACTTAAAAGGTTTTCAGGAAAATTAGTGGTGCCGGGGACGGGATTCGAGCCCGCGACTTCTGGGCATAGGGCGATGGCCCCTTTTGCACTCCAGATTATGAGTCTGGCGCCCTAGCCAGGCTAGGCTACCCCGGCAAATTGCCACGTTTTTTCTAGCCGTGTCTTTTTAGTTTGTTTTCCTTCATTTAAACTTTTAAAACCCATTTGCTGAGATGTTACCATTGAAAAGACAATTTAACGAAGAAAGATCCATTTAGCAAGCTATCTCAGAAAGGAAAAATGTTGCCAAGAATAGGCAGTTTACTAAAAAATGAACCCTAAAATGTTTAGCGGCAAGCTTTTTTGCGCGACATCAACTGACGTATTCTTTCTGTTTGTATTGAGTTTCTACCGCGTTGAGTACCAAAGCGGCTTCAAAAAGGACTGCATCGACAGCGTCAAAGGCTTGCTTCACAGCAACTTTCATTTGAGACCCCAAAATTTAAGTCACCAAACCAGCTTAACTGCGAACCTGAAAAAATTCAAGCTCAAAAAAAACAATTCAGCGCTTCTTAATCGCTACTTTAACTCCTCTCAAGAATGCTAATATACTTATGTGGTTTCTGAGCGCAACAACAAAAAAAAGACGCATGCTAAGTCATTACTTACTTGCGCTTTGCCCTTATGTGGCTCACAAAATTACACTACCATGCTGCTTGTGGCAGCCTGCACAACCAACCTGCAACCCAAACCAAACTCAGAGGCCAAAAAGCAAGGTTTTGGGCAATCGGCTGGTTGTTGTTGTTGTGTATAGCAACCATTTCAGCACAACTACTAAGAAAAAACAAACGCAACATCCAATCCTATCATTTGTAACAATAAATTTATTGGATTGAAAAACCAAGGTTAAGGTTGGTGACTGTATGTCTTCAGATAACGAGGATACCCCTGAATGGTTCAAAAAACGCCGCAGCCCCTCAAAAGACCCCTTCGGCAACATAGATGACATGTTCCGTGAAATGGAAAAAATGATGGATGAAGAACTCAAAAACTTCACAGACAAAGTCCCCAAAGAATACGTTAAGGAACGCAAACTGCCAGACGGCAGCACAGTTAAGGAGCTTGGACCGTTCGTGTATGGTTACAGCATGAAGATTGGTCCTGACGGGAAACCTGAAATCCAAGAGTTTGGGAACATCAAAAAAAGCCTCAAAGGCACCCCGCAGGTTAAGGAGGAACGTGAACCGCTCGTTGACATCATGGAAACCAACGATGACGTTCATGTGGTCGCGGAATTGCCAGGCGTAGAAAAAAGCGACATAAAACTCCACGGAACAGAAGATTCCTTGACGATTTCGGTTGATACTCCACAGTACAAGTACTTCAAAGAAGTTGATTTGCCTGTGAAAGTGAGGGTTAAAGAGGCAAACTCAAGCTACAAGAACGGTGTCTTAGAAGTTGTGCTTCCAAAAGCCGAAGTCTCAAACAAACCTAAAGGCGAACCAATCGACATAGGCTAAAAGCCTAAAAACTCCACCTTAACATTAGTCCTTAGAGTAGCTAGTGTAATGATGAATGATACCTCAGAAATCGATACGTTAAACGCGGTTTGTAGGGAAGCAAAAGCAGCGGGCAAACTGTCAGGCAACAACTTAACTGAGCTCTATGAGCTTTTCGGACCAAGATTCACTAAATCGCTCGATGCCCTAAAAGAAGGCAGAGTTAAAAAATACATTTTCAAGCCCAGCGGCAGAACCGTTTGGATAGTGGTGGGCAGGGAGCGGGACTACTTGATTATGCCTGAAGCAGAATTCTGCACCTGCGACGACTTCTATTTTCGAGTGCTGGACAAGAAAGTTCACATGTGCTATCACCTTTTAACGCAGAAAATCGCTGCTAACCTGGGGTGGTTTGAGATGATAGAGGAAAACGACGAGTGCTATGACATGCTGATGAATGAATGGAAAAAAGCTACTGCTTAAATATGAAGATGCTACAACAGTAGGTAAATACAAGGAGAACCTCCGATGGATCTAGGCGCATACTTCGTAACACTCCAGTACCTGTTGATGGGCTCAACGTTTATTGCTCTACTACTTATCTTCCTGTACGCGTACTACGGCAAGGAAGAAGAGCAGACAAACGAGTAAAACCCTTTTTTAACCACTAAACCTTCTCGCTCGTCTATTCATAACCAAAAACAAAACTACGCTGACAACAGAAAGAATTATGCTAATTGCGATAAGCCAGCCAGCGTCAGTTCCAGCACCAAAAACAATAGGGATGGGACCGATTAAAATTACGCCGCCCACGCTTCCTGACCCACCTAAAACCGCGGAAGCAACAATCAAAACTGCTATGCCAACGAAAACCAAGGTTATGCCTAAAAGCAAAAAACCCAAGAGTCTGCTGGATATGCCGATGACGTCATCTTCAGCTTCTCCATCATTTAACATTCCAAGCTACCTCAACAACCAATAATTCACTACAACAATTATTAAGACAACAAGGGTGAGCGCTAAAGCCAGCGCCAAAACCGCCTTAACTGATTTTTTGTCTGTGCCAAAAATTATGGGAATGGGACCAATCATAATTACGCCTGCACCCCGAACTTTGCTCTTCTTTGCGCTACCCATGGAAGCGAGAATAATCGCGGCAACTATAATTATTATTCCAAGAATGACTAGAGCTACGCCGATTGCGTAAAAAACCGCAAGATCCACCGTTTTGCCTCCGCGTTCCAGATAAAAGATGAAATAGCGTTTTTAATAAACATAGATAGCACGCTTGGAAATGCAAAAAATTAAAAGCCCCAGCACATCTTTATCGTGTCGGCGCAAAATGACCACCCAAGACCTAATCCAAGAAATCCAACGGCAAAACCCGCTAATCAGCCAAGAGCAAATCCTAGAAAGGCTGCAGGCTGAAAGAGCCAGAACGGGCGGTCTACTTGGCGACGAAACATTGCTAAGGTTGATTGCAGCTAAATTCGGCGTTGCGGTCCAACAGAACACGTTTCATAACAACGGAATCCTATCAACCAGCCGCTTGTTTGCTGGCTTGTACGATGTTACGGTGGCAGGCAGATTAATCGCCGTTTTCCCAGCTAAAACCTTTCAAGGAGCAGAAAAATCAGGTAAATTTGCCACCCTAATGCTTGCGGATAAGGAGGGGATTTTAAGGGTGGTTTTGTGGGATGCGAAAGCTGAGTTGGTTGAGAGGGGCGAGCTCAAAGCTGGGCAAGCGGTCAGATTGGCACATGGGTACACGCGGCAGGACCGTTACGGCAAAACAGAGCTGCATCTTGGCAACAAAAGCCAAATTGAAATCCAACCCGAACCAGAAGGCAACAGCTACCCATCCATCGAAAAATTCACCTCCAAAATCAAAACCCTAACCAGCAACTCAGGCAATGTACACCTCGCGGGAGAGGTGAAGTCGGTTTTAGGCAAGAGCACTTTTCCTCGAAACGACGAGTGCGATGGCACAGTTTTGCGTTTGGCTTTGAGGGATGATTCGGGCGAGGTGACGGTGGTTGTTTGGAACGAGAAGGTCGCTGAAGTGGAAGTGCTGCTAAGAGCGAACCCGCGGCTATTGTTGGTTAACGCTAGGGTGAAGGATGGCAAAAACGGCGCGGTTGAGGTTCATGTTGATTCAAATACTTTTGTGGATGCCCCAAACGAAAGTTAAAAAAATTAGAGCGAATTGACTTTTGCCACTATGGCATCAGCCATTTCGCTGGTGGTTGCCGAGCCGCCTAAATCTGCGGTTCTGACTTTGCCTTCTTTGAGGACGACGATCACGGCATTTTCAATTTTTCCTGCAGCTTGCTTTTCGCCCAAGTAATCAAGCATCATGGCACCTGCCATTATAGTGGCTATGGGGTTAACCCTGTTCATTCCAGTGTACTTGGGAGCGGAGCCGTGGACTGGTTCAAACATGCCGTAGGTGGCGCCGATGTTGGCTCCAGCCGCTAAACCCAAGCTACCCGTAACCTGTGCTGCCTCGTCGGAGAGTATGTCGCCAAAAAGGTTTGTGGTCACCATCACGTCGTAGGCTTCGGGTTTCTTGATTAGCTGCATGGTTGCCGCGTCAATGTGCAAGTCATCGACCTCAACGTCGGGGTAATTCTGCTGGGCTTCTTTGACAGCGTCTTTGAAGATACCGTCAGTTATGCGTAGGATGTTGCCTTTGTGGATGTAGGTTAAGTGTTTTTTGCGTTGGCTTGCCAGTTTAAACGCGAACTCTGCGATTTTCAGCGATGCTTCCCGCGTAATTATTCTAAGCGCTACTCCCACGCCTGGAGCAAGCAGGGATTCTGCGCCAGAGTACAAACCTTCCGTGTTCTCCCGAACCACGATTAGGTCGATGTTGGGTTTTAGGGATTCCACGCTTGGAAAACTTCGGCAGGGACGAACATTGGCGTAGAGGTTGAACATTCGTCGCAGGGTTACGGCTACGCTTACGGGTGCACCTGGCTCTTCAGGCGTAGTCATTGGACCTTTGAGGCACGCGCTGGTTTGCTTGATTAACTCGATTGTTTGCTTAGGCAAGTTGGTACCGTATTGGGCTATGCAGTGGTATCCCGCTTCACCGTAGAGAAAGTTAATTTTGAAAGTGGATTTTTCCTGAATTGCCTCGAGGACTTTCACGGTTGCCTCGGTAACTTCGGGTCCGATGCCGTCGCCTTTAAGCGCGGCTATCTTGTAAGTTTTACTCATTCAAGTTTGCCTTCAGGGTTTGTAAATAATGTTTTTGCTTATCAGCATTCCTGTGCCTTTTGTTTTTCTAAGCCAAGAATGTGCTAAACTTTGTTTTCCTGTTCTACGTACAGTTGCCGTAAGTTCCGATATTGCTTGACGTTATCTTTTCCTTTAAAGCGTCGCATTGTGGCAGCATTTGTTCTCACTCGTTCAAAACGTTTCCGACTGTTGATTTTCTCTTGAAGCATGATAACGTCTTTGGGCTTGCTGAAACGCTCGGTTTTGCCGTCGTCTCGTGTCCGCTCGACTTTTATGCAGTCATTCACCATGCAGTTGAGCACGCAAGCGCCGCAGTAAACGCACAAATCCTCAGTTATCCCGACTCCGCCAGCGCTCCAGTATAACGCGTTAGTTGGGCAGGCTTTGATGCACAATCTGCATTGTCCACCGACACAGGTGAATTTGTTTATGTTGATTTTGCCTTCCTTAAAGAGTTCCTTAACGCCTGTGGGTTCAAGGAGTTCTTTGCGGCGTTTCTTCTTTTCCGCTTCCTCATCAACCGTTGCGCCGCTGTCTTCATTCATCAAGTCGAAGATAGAAGGCGGTTTGGTCGGCATATGGAATCACGACTAAGTGGGTTTGTTCTAAAAATAGGGTTTATGAATTATAATTACTTATCTAAGTGAACAACGGGTTTTAACGTGACAAAAACTGTCTGTTTCTTAAAACCGAAGGGCAGTATGCTAAAGTCTATTACTGTCTTGCACCAATAGTCTCTAATCATAGCTTAGCACGGTTGGAGCATGGCTTGGGCAAACTAAAATTCGGAGTATTCCTACCCTTCTACGCATTCCAAGCCAAAATCCCCAACGAACAATTCAGTCTCCTTAAAAACATCGTTTTAGAAAGCGAAAAATTAGGCTACGATTCCATTTGGCTCGACGACCATCTAATGTACAATAACTGGCCAATTCTTGAACCGTGGACAACCCTCTCGGCTCTCTCCGCGTTAACCAGCAAGATAAAGCTGGGAACCATGGTCACATGCAACGCTCACCGAAACCCAGCCATGCTCGCCAAAACCGCCGCCACCCTCGACGTCCTATCGAATGGCAGGTTAGAATTCGGCATTGGCGCAGGCGTCCAAGAGGCTGAGCATGTTGCTTATGGATTTGACTTTCCCAAGCTGAGGGTTAGAATGGAACGTTTGGGCGAGGCTTTAGAAGTAATAACAGGGCTGTGGACGCAACAAAAAGCAACCTACAAAGGCAAATATTACTCCCTTACAGACGCCGTCTGCGAACCCAAACCCCAGCAGAAACCTCATCCACCCATAACTGTTGGAGGCAGCGAAGAAAAACACACACTAAAAGTCACCGCAAAGTATGCGGACAGGTTTGACTGGGGTTTCCTGCCATCCGTGGACTTGTATAAGCGTAAGCTGGGAGTTTTAGAGCATCATTGCAAGGCGGTTGGAAGGGATTTTGGGGAAATTGAGCGGTCATGCTGGCTAAGCGGTCAAGTATTGATTGCCAAAGACCAAAACGAGTTGACCGAGAAGGTTTCAAAGCTAAAACCGGCAAACATGAGCTTAGAAGATTACGAGAAGTCCACTTTGGCTGGGACTCCCGAAGAATTCATCGAGCGTTTACGAGTTTACAAGGATTTGGGTGTGACTTATTTTATGCTGTTCTTCGCCGACTTACCAGCCACGGATGGGTTAAGATTATTCTCAGAAGCCGTCGCCAAAAAGTGTAGCTTAGAGGTCGCCTCGGGCGATATGCGATAGCTCATGAACGATGATTTCGTCCAGAGTGTGATAGGGATTTTCCCTAACTAAGATTATGTAGTCGGAGTCGTCGGTTTCATCACCGTTAAAAACGCAGGCATCTGTGCCCTTGGTTGAAAGAAGTCTGCCCCACTCCTCAATCTCCCGAAAATCATCCTCAATGCAGTGGCGGTGCTGTAGAACATGGTTAAAATCGTCGTCGCTTAGCTTTAGCGCTTTAACTTTGGGCATTGGCTTGCTGCTGAGCGTTTTCCATGCTGCGGTAAGGTGCCTTTTGGGTATGCGCTCGGTTTTCATCGTGATTCCTTCGACTAAACCCATACAAAAACCCCGATTATTTTATTTTTCGGCAAAAAGAGACTTACCGTTAGGGGCAAGTCACTACAAAAATCAACGGGTTTATCGGTAAAAGTGTTTGCAGTAGTTGCGCCACTACCACAAACTGTTTTGCCTTTAAAAAAGGGACCGCGGTTTTTTTCACGCGCTATTGTTCTTGGGTTTGTTGTTGTAGTCTGTTGTCAGCACGTTCATGCCGCTAAGGACAGCTTCCATGCTTGCTTTAACGATGTCTTCGCGGACACCCATGGCTGTGACTGTTCGGTTGCCTTTACGCATACGCACAACAACTTCCACCATCGCGTCTGTTCCGCCAGTGATAGCTTTAACATTGTACTGCTCCAGCGTGATGGGTTCAGTTTCCGCGATGGCATCTTTAACGGCGTTTATCGCTGCATCAACAGGTCCAACACCGACCGCTGTTCCCCAGCAATCCTTGCCATTTAACCGCAGCCTAACTGAAGCTGTTGCCGTAACCTTGTCCCCGCCAACAAACGTCATTTCCTCAAGCTGGATTGGTTTAACTCCACCCAAGCCCATGACGGTTTCAGCAATTGCCAAAACATCGGCGTCCATAACGGTTTTGCCTTTGTCGCCAAGTTCTTTTATGCGGTGGAAAATCTCTTTGAATTGCTCTTCAGATGGTTTTAGTCCCATATTGGTTAAGTCTGCTCGTATGGCGTTGGAGCCTGAGTGTTTTCCAGCTGCGATGCGTCTTGTGCAGCCGACAAGTTCAGGTGCAATCGGCTCATAAGTCAACGGGTTAGAGAGCACGCCTTGAGTGTGGATTCCTGATTCGTGTGTGAAAGCGTTTTCTCCCACGATTGCCTTGTTAGGCTGTACATGAACGCCTGTTAACCTTGAAACCAACTGTGAAGTGCCATAAAGCAACTCAGTCTTGATACCTAAGTCCAGCTTGTAGAGGGTTCGCAGCGTAATCACTATTTCTTCCAAAGCCGCATTCCCTGCCCGTTCACCTAAACCATTAATTGTCGCATGCGCTTCTTGGGCACCTGAACCTAAAGCAGCAACAGTGTTAGCGACTGCCATGCCAAAGTCGTTGTGGCAATGCACAGCTATCGGAACTTTTATGGATTTTTTGAGGTTTTTAAAGAATTCTGCTGAGCGTTCAGGCGTTAGGATTCCTACTGTATCGCATGGAACTACCCTGTCGACTCCAGCATCTATGGCGCACAGGAACACTTTGGTTAAATACGCGAAGTCTGAGCGGGTTGCATCTTCAGCCAAAAGCTCCACCGTTAACCCGTGGTCTTTAGCGTACCCAACAAGGTCTTGAGTGGTTTTTAGGATTTGCTGCGTGTCTTGTGAAGTTTGCACTCGATGTGCAGATCAGATGTTGGGATAATCATGGCTATGCCGGAAGCACCGCTCTTTAGGACAGCGTCGATGTCGCCTTTTGTGCCTCTTGCCGCGCTGAAAACCTTAGCCCTCAAACCCTGCTTGGCAATGAGGCTAACGGATTCCATTTCGCCCTCAGAAACCGCAGCAAACCCAGCTTCGATAAAATCTACGCCAAGCTCGTCTAGGCGCTGGGCTATGCGCAGTTTATTTTCAGGAACAAGCGATACTCCGGGTGTTTGTTCTCCATCACGCAGGGTGGTGTCTAAAAATCTAACTTGTTTAGGGAAGCGGTTGAATAAAGCAATACCCCATTTAAATCACATTCATTTTCAAGGGGGCAAGCAGAGATATAAGAATTATGGTGGCACGATTCACTATTAGTTTCCCAGCCACGACAAAGAACTCCTAAAACTGCAAAAAATAACCTGGAAAAACACCAACCTAACCCTCAAAGACCCACTAAACCAAAAATAAAAGAAGAGAAGAGCTAACCCCATATCTCAGTTGGTCTAGTTTGTTGGCTAAGACGGATTGGGTTTTTCTATTTAAGGAGGAAAATTATTTGTTAGATTTAACTTAATTATGTTAATAAAGTTGAAAAGGGAAACACTGATTAAGAGAATCGCCGATAGGTAGTTCGACTTAAAGCGTGCGAGGGAGG
>JAMDCS010000025.1 GCA_023488835.1 Candidatus Bathyarchaeota archaeon | reverse complement strand
GAAATTCAAGCCGCCGTTCCAGAAGTCGGATGCTGCCACGTTTAAGCCGACGATTTCGCCGATTTCCTGCGGCGACAAGCTGCCGCCTGCAGACAACGCCTTTACCAACTTGGGCACAAACGTCTTGCCTTCCTCCAAATACCGTTCATACAGCGCATAGACGAACATTTGGGCGTACACGTAGGGGTAGTTGTAGAAGCGGTAGTTTGCCATGTAATAGTGGGGTTTCATGGTCCATTCGGCTTGCATTTCTGGGAACCAAGTAACTGCGTCGCCAAAGATGCGGTCCCGCGCCTTAGTCCAGTGGTTACAGATGGTCTGGTAATCCAAGTACTCGCCCTGTTCTATGGAAGCGTAGAGTGCCTGCTCAAACCACACTCGTGCAGTAACTTGGAAGGTGGTCATTCCTGCCTCATCCAAAACCATGCACAGCAACGTCTTGCGCTCCGCATCCGACTTCGCCCCATCCACTAGTAGGTCTGTGAGTAACAGCTCGCCAAAAATGGAAGCTGTCTCCGCCACCGTGGAGGGCACGTTCATGTTTAGCAGCGTTTGACTTCTTGACGCGTACCAGTCATGGGTTGCGTGCCCAAGCTCATGCGCCAACGTGAAAACGTCGGTTAGGGTGCCGTTGAAGCTTTGGAGGATGTAGGCTGATTTGCCGTTGTAGTAGCCTGCGCAAAACGCGCCGTTGCGTTTGCCAAAGCGTGGTGTGGCGTCTATGTGGCATTTTTGGAACATTTCTTTCACTGCAGCGGCGTAGGCTGGGTCGAAGCGGCTGTAGGCTCGGGTAACTAGGTTCTCGGCTTCTTGGAAGGTAAACTTGAGTTCGGGCGAATCGGGCAACGGAGCCAAAATGTCATGGTTGCCCAGCACTGGCAGACCCATCAGTTTGGCTTTCAGCTTAAGATAACGCCGATAAGTCCCTGCGCCTTCGCCGATGGTTTTCAGCAGGTTGCCAATGATGCCCTGCTCAGTGTCGTTGCTGATTAAGCTGGATTCCATGGGAGACGTGTATTTTCGGCGTTTAGAAACCGTGACCCAATCGTTGCAGATGCTGCGGAGTGCTGAGGAGAAGACTTCGCCGTCTTTGCCCAGCAGCCCATAAATTGAGCGGTTGGCGGATTCCCGTGTGGCTCGGTCAGGATGAGGCAGCAAACCGTTGGTTTCCCCGTAACTAAGGGTCTTCTTTTCTCCCAAAACCGCAACATCGAAGAGGCGGGTATTGAGCCATTTGCTCTGCAGTTCCGACCATGCGTTGACGCCGAACTGGTCTTTCTCAATTATGAGTTGTTCTTCTACCTCGGAGAGTTGGTGTTCAACGCGGCGGTGGACACGCTCCAGCACATGCCTGTAATTAACTAAGGCTTGCTCCTCAATTATCTGGGGCTTGCTTTTGACCAACGCGCCAAGCTCCAGCGAGTAAAACGCCAATTGCTTGCCGATGTTGGCTGAGAGTTTATCTACTCTGTCGTTTAACGCCTGCGCTTGGGGCACAGTCATGTCTGCAGCAAAGGATAAGCTCGAAAACAGGGTTAAGTCGCTGAATTTTGCTTCAAAAGCCTCAACATCCCTAAGGCACTTAAGCAAGCCGTCAGCCGAGAGTTGGGGTATTTTGCCTCGGTATGCCTTCTCAAACACATCCGCCGCTGCCATGGCTTCTGCGATGGCATGTTTGATTTTTGGGTCAGTTACGCCCGGGAAAAGCTCTGTTAAATCCCATGTTACTTGTTGCGTGCTCAAAGTGAGGTGCCTCGTATTGGCTATTGTGTGGCTGGGTTATTTTGCATTATTGTTCGTGCTCTAGAATCGGCACTTAATTGCTACTGAGTTAAGCCAAAATTGCTGGTGCTTCTGACATTTGGTCTGGGTCGAAGATTTGAAGTAGTAACTTGTTGCCTTTTTTGATGGTGAAGCAGTCGGTTCCGCAGACTGGGCAGGGAACAAACTCGTATTCTCCCACGGAGTCGAACTCGAAGCTCGCGTGGCATTCTGGACAAGTAAACTTTACCGTAGTCATTTTTTTCATTAATTTTCCTCCTGAATTATATTATTCAACTAAAATGCGAATTACCGTTAACTTACAGAAACCGCTTTTTCGTCTAACATGACAAAACGCTAACTAAGTATTAACTGTTCCTATGAACGAATTGGGTTTTTGATGCTACGAGCAGGAACTCTTAGCTTAAAGTTCTTTTTCAGCGTTGTCTAGTTGTTCTTCCAGCTTTTCTCTGCACCTAAGCACTTCGTTTTCTTTAAGGTCTATTTGGCTTGCACCGAAACTCTTAATCAGTTCTTTGTCGCTTAGGTCCACCAATTTTTCAGCAAGTTCATCGAGGAGCTTGCGGATTTCTTTAAGTTCCTCAGCTATCCCCCTGAGGTTTCTCTTGTCCTCGTCTGTGAAAACTGTTTTAACCAACCCAATCCACCAAGTTAAGTTCCTATTTTACAAGCGTAGGGCGGTATTAAAATTTCCCTAAAACAAGAAAAATTCTTATTGGTTGGTGCTACGGGCAGGATTTGAACCTGCGAACCCCTGAGGGAAAGGATTTCCCATCAGGCCTTGCCGGCCAAATGTTTGATCTTGAGTCCTTAGTGGAACACGCAAAATGCGCATTCTTTCACCTTTGACCTAGCTTGGTTACCGTAGCAACATTTCGGATAGAAAACTGTCTGGCTCCGTCTTATTAATCATTTCCCGTCTACCGCAAAAGTAAAAACAACCAACCCATGATACATAGAGACAATGCATACCCAGCACAGAATAATCCTTGGCAACAGCCAACGAATGCCCGAAATCGCCGACGGCAGTGTCCAGTTAATGGTTACTTCGCCACCTCCCCATGATGGCATTTGCGGTGAAAAAAAGTAAATCGTTTCTCAATAGTCTATATTTATTAACATTATCTAGTCAAAATGCCTAAAGCTAAACCTGGCATCTAGACATTTATTAATAGGCAATCCTTAAGAACAAAATACCAAATTAGGGATTATGCTAGAACAAGATGCCGCTTTCTTACCTGAACAGCCAGCCCTTTGTACCAATCATAATATTTACTTTAAGAATTCCCAAAACATGAAAGAGGTTTCAGATAATTCCGTTCACCTTGTTGTTACATCGCCGCCCTATTGGAATATCAAGGATTATGGTAACCCCAAACAGATAGGTTATCAGGACACTCTAACAAGTTACATGCGAAAACTTGACAAAGTTTGGTCTGAATGCATAAGGGCTCTTGCACCAGGATGTAGGCTTTGCATTAACATAGGTGACCAATATCTACGAGCCGACGGAAAAACCCCATACCAGATAATACCCCTACATGCATACTTAGTAAACAGCATAATGAACAAACATCTTGACGATATCTTGTATCTAGGCAGTATAATTTGGAAAAAAATCCCCACCACCAAAACAAGTGGTGGAGCAAGCGTAATGGGTTCCTACGGGTTTCCAAGAAATGGATATGTTAGTTACAACTACGAGTATATAGCGATTTTTAAGAAAAAAGGTGTTGCACCAAAATCGACACCTGAAGTGAAGCAAAAGTCTCAAATAGAATTGTATGAATGGCGAGAATTGTTTAATGGAATTTGGAATTTTAAGGGCGCACGGCAAATAGGGCATATTGCTATCTTTCCAGATGAACTGCCGAGAAGATTAATGCGAATGTTTACCTATGAAGGTGATACTGTGTTAGATCCATTTCTTGGTAGTGGTACCACAACGAGAGTAGCGTGGGAGATGTCACGCAATAGCATTGGTTATGAGATTGGTTTCGGCTCCAATCTTGAAGAGGCGAAACAAGTTATAAAGGCTAAGATTCATTTTGACGATACTCCTCTTGATCTGAGGCATAAAATCTTTCCAACATTGGCTTAGGCCTACAATACACTATCCGTTTATTTTTTAAAAAATATATGCGGCAAGGAAACCCGCACTCAAAAATTTAGAAATCGTCAAGTCTAGATAACTTTGCTTTTCCGTATTTTCCTTGGAAATTGCTAAATACCTTAACTTTTCTGTTTGTGGTTTGTCGTATTCTTTCGTCCAAGTATTCCATGTAGTCCGCAAGTTCTTTCTGATTTTCAATGTAGAAATAGCCCTCACCACTTGCTGCTATAGGCATTTCCTCGTTCAAAATTAGCTTTGTGATAAGCTTTCTGGTAGTTGGAACTGTGTCGTTTTCAGGTATGTTTAGCATATGGCTAATTTTGCTTGCCCTAATTGGATTGTTCTTTCCTTTATGTTCTAAAATGATAGTCCTAATCGCATCTAGTCGTTCTTCTTCTAGTCCCATACTCTCTCCTCAATTTTAAAATGTAATATTATTGGTAAGAGCTTATTAGTTTTTTCAATATTTTTGAAAGCTAATTTTCTGAGTTATTAGTAAAAGGTATGCAAAAACGAATGTAACGGCATCGGATACGAAGTTGACGGAAATTGCTTCCAACAATCTGCCAAAAAACAGCCAACAACAAAGCACAAAAAGTGACTGTGGAAATAATCAAACTTAAAAACCTTTGAAAATTTTTATACAACGTTACCTATTAGCAGACAAAAAAGGTAGACTAATTGGTTAAAAAAGACTCAGACAACAAAAAATCCATGGGGTTTGGCAATACTTCAAGAAGGTTCTCCCAGTCCAGCAGACGCGTAAAGGGCACAATTGCTAAAGACCGTTTTGCGTTTGACCAAGCCATGCAGGGGCACGACTGCCAGAAAATTCGGGAAGGCGGCGATTTTGTGGTTCAGAAGCGGTGTTTGCGGTGTGAC
>JAMDCS010000040.1 GCA_023488835.1 Candidatus Bathyarchaeota archaeon | reverse complement strand
CTTCTTGGACACGTGTGCTGACGACGTTTATGGCGAAGTATGTTACTACGCTGGCGAGCAGCACGGAGATTACTAGGATGATGAGTGTTGTGACGACTGTGCTTAGGGCTAAGCGGCTTTTGAGGGCTCGCTTTATGCTCCTATGGATGTCGTGTTTTATTTTTTTTGTTTTTTTGGACATGTTTTTCCCCCACATAGTCTAATTCTGTATTAACTCTTAATACACTATATAAGGTCTGAGTAGCCCAAATACACATACACACTTCAGAAACCGAACAACAACCAGATAGTCTTTTATTACCCCACAAACCATCCTATTCTATGCACGAATGGGCATTAGCCGAAGCCATCCTAGCCTCAGCACAACAGATCGCCGAACAAGAAAACCTAACTACCATCTCCGAAGTAACCATACGAGTCGGCGCACTCCAACAAGTCGAACCCCCAATTCTCCGCTTCGCACTCAAACAAATGGCCACAGGCCCCCTTAAAAACTCCAAATATCACATTCTAAAGTCCAAATCCATCCTAAAATGCCGCGTCTGCACCACCAGCTGGCCCTACAATTCAAAAAAGGTGGATAAGAACACGGCTGAAGCAATCCACTTCATCCCCGAAGTCGCCCACAGCTACATCAAATGCCCCAAATGCGGCAGCCCCGACTTCGAAATTGCGCTGGGCCGAGGCGTCTGGATTGAAGGCCTCCAAGGAGAAAGAAGCGAATGATTGACCCCCGAACAAGCATCATAACAACCCGATTATCAAAAATACGCCATATCGTCGCCGTTACCAGCGGCAAAGGCGGCGTCGGTAAAAGCATGGTTTCCACCGCATTGGCGCTTTCTCTGGCTAAGGAAGGCTGCCGCGTCGGCTTATTTGATATTGACTTCACGGGTCCATCCACCCACATAATCCTTGGCCTCCCCAGTGATTTGCAGCCTAAAGAGGACAAGGGCATCGTACCCGCCACCACCAACGGTTTAGAGTACATGTCGATGATTTATTTTGTTGCTGGTAAAGCTACGCCGCTGCGGGGCGCGGATGTGTCGAATGCGCTTATTGAGCTTTTGGCTGTGACTCAGTGGGGTGAATTGGATTTTTTGATTATTGATATGCCGCCGGGGATTGGCGATCCGGTGCTGGATTTGGTGCGGCTGATTAAGCGCATCGAGTTTTTGATTGTGACTACGCCTTCGCTTTTGGCGTTTGAGGTGGTAAAAAAGCAGGTGGAGTTGCTTATGGAACTCAAGATGCCCATAGTTGGCGTTGTGGAGAATATGAAGCGGGATAATTCTGGCATGATTTGGGCGGAGTCGGCGAAGTTGGGTTTGAAGTATCTGGGTGCTGTCCCCTATGATAACAAAGTTGAGGATTCCATCGGTCACCCCGATAGGTTGCTTGAGGTTATGGGGGCTGCGATGGATAGAATCAAGAAATCAGGCGTTCACGAAAAAGGTTGCAGTCGATGACCTGTAAAGCCGTCATATTCGACTACATCGGCACCTTGGTGAACTGCCGCGGCTATAACATGGCGGACTCGGAGAACACGCTTTACAACTCTCTTTTTAATGCAGGGTTTGAGGTGGGCAAACAAGAGTTTTTGGATGCTTACGAGGTAGCCCATCAGAAGTACCGCATAGTGCGCTACCAGCAGTACCGCGAAGTAACCAACGCCGTCTGGGTCGCGGAGGCGCTTACCAGCCTCGGCTGCAAAGTAGATGCAGATGATGACAGGGTCAAAACGGCGCTCAACATGTTCTTCCAAGACTTCCTAAACACGCTTGAGCTCCGTGAAGGCGCCAAAAAACTCCTCAAAACAGTTGCGAGTGAATACCGCTTGGGGTTAATCAGCAACTTCACCTACGCCCCCGTCATCCACCGCAGCCTACGAAAAGTCGGCATAGACACCTACTTCAACGCCATGGTCGTCTCAGACGACATAGGATGGCGCAAACCCAGCCCCATAATCTTCCAACACGTGCTCCAACGCCTACAAGTCACCGCCGAAGAAACGATATTTGTCGGGGATAGCCCACTAGAAGACATCAAAGGCGCCAAAGACATAGGACTCAAAACAATCTTCATACCCTCACAATTCAACACCCTAAAAAACCTAAAAGAAAGCAAACTGACGCCTGATTGTATAGCCAAAGACCTACAAACAATCAATAAAGAACTGACAAAATTAACAAAATAAATGAGGACTAGAAGTTCACACCCAAATGCTCCACAAAAAGATAACAAAAAACAAGTAAAAGCAAATTATAAAAAAAGCAGAATGAGACCTCGTCGCTGAACTGCTAAAGATAATACTCCTAGTGATCATATCAATTTACCAATTGCCAAAGAAGCGATTATAATTCGGGGGTATTATTGATAGTTTTATAACCAGTCAACGCCCTTATTGCCTATATGCCAATCTACAATTGGTTGGGTGGAGCAGAGGTCTCGCATGTTACCTCTAGTCTTTACAAGCAAAAAGTAGTCGAACTTTTGGAACTTGACGGCTATGTTTTAGTAAAAAGCTCTTCAGATGTTTCGATGACACCCGACTTGATTTTCAGAAAACCAGAGAGCGAGGGCAAAACTGACATTTATGTTGAGAGCAAATATGCTGATGTTAGTATAGGCGATGCAGACTTCCTCGAAGAATTCGCGAAATACTTAGTGATGTACGAATCCGAGCGTGTTGAACCATTTGATTTCTATTTATTTTTCCGAAAATGCAAGAATAGCGCCAAATGGAAACAAATTTTTTCCGCTCAACATTATGACGAGGATATTTGCCAAGCTTTTTTTAAGGCAATATTAGAAAACGAGAAACTAAATGACGACATCAAGCATAAAGTTGAAGAAAACGGTTTTGTTGTATTCAAAAAATTTGTTGCTGACACGTATGTTAACCAAATTAATTACGATACTCTGCTTATGAAAATCGAGGAAAAACAGAGAAAGGGTACGAGCGGATATGATTATTACCTTAGAGAGTTACCACCAATTAAACAGAAACAAAAAATTATCGGGAATTTTGTTCAGATCAAAAAATACCTAGGGGAAATATACTCTTGGGAACTAAGAGACGGTATAGATTATGAGACTATCCACAATACAATAGAGGAGTATGAGCCAATTTGCCTAAAAGGTTGCAAGTTGTATAGTTTAGAAAACGTTAGCAACCGTTTGAACGATTTTATTAAAGTATCGACCATTCAATCAATCAGACCTCTTGATTACATTCCAAAGGATAAAAACGGGCAATCAATTCTACAAACATTGTATAAGAAATATTTTTTGAAGCTAGGGGTCGCTAAAAAGAACTGTTGTTATGTTAATTATCCTAACGAGGATATACTTTATTTTGCACACAAAAACTCCTCTGAAGAAATACAAAAAATTGAAGGAAAGCAAGTCTCACGTCTGTTCAAAGACACTCTGTCTCCTTTTGTACGACATGAAGCAATAGAAATTGAAGTTAGAGTATATGATAATCAGCTGTTTATTTTTTTTAATCCAACTGTTCTATTCAGCGACAAAAATAAAGAACTTATTACAGGAGAGGGTGTTAAGACGTTATATGAAAAATTCTCACCCAATAGGTATGATAACAACACCTCGATCTTTGGAGATATGAGTTGGTGGTTCGATTTCCTTTGTGGAAAAGGAAAGACTTCGTTTGAGACTTCTGATCTGCTTTCTTTCATGAGTGAGCTAAGCCCACCTGAAGATAGCCAGCAAAGGAACGATGTGATAGCAACTGAAAGGCTGGAGAAATTCTTATGACATTTATACTTGAGAATATTGACGAACCTGATCTTATGTTCGGCTCCGAAGGTAAGGCAAAGGACCCAAGAATAGGCTTGGTGAAATACGGGCCAAGAACTCCTGAAGGACAACCTCATCATGTAAGTATGAAAATTGGTCTTATAGGCGATAGTTATGCAGTCAATGTAATTCAAGGATTTTTTAAAATAATGAGAGATCGTATATTACCCGAGAGAGCTAGTAAATCTGACCTTCAAAAGTGGAAAATGCCTTTCCCTGGCTTAAGCAGTGAATCGCCTCTCAATATATCCCTCAATTTGCAAAAAAGATGGCGACAAATCGTATCCCCTGAAGAAATTACAAAAATTACTAATTGTAATATTCAGAGCGAAATAATGGAAAACACAATTTACTTAATTGAAGACAAAATCAAATTAATATACGGTAGCGAAACTCCGCCAGACGTTATTATAATATGTATTCCTGAAGAAATTTATTTTAAATATGGGTCGGCAAATTCAGGCAAAATCAAAATTCAAACTGAAGGGAGTGATCTGCATAACAGGATTAAACTCTATAGCATAATACGAAAGATTCCTACTCAGTTAATTCATCCAACGACACTAAGATGGCAAAAAACTCAAGACCCCTCCGACATAGCTTGGAATTTAGCGGTTGGTTTATTATACAAATCTCAAAAAGGGCATCCGTGGAAATTATCTGAATTTGAGATAGATACGTGTTATGCAGGTATTTCTTTCTATAATGAGCGGCAGACTGGGGCATCTAAGGCTGTTATGGCGCAAGTTTTCTTAGACTCGGGTGAAAGCTTCATTCTCAGAGCCGACCAATTAGAGGAAAGTATCGGCGATTATCGTAATCATCTGACTCAAGATGACGCTAAAAGAGTCATCAATAAAATTCTCAAGCAATATACGGCAGTTCGTGGGAGCGCACCAGGAAGACTAGTTATTCATAAAACCTCCAATTTTTGGCCTGAGGAGAAAGAAGGTATGCTACAAGCAGCAAGCGGGATCAGGACTGTCGTATATTGCTTGAGAATTT
>JAMDCS010000136.1 GCA_023488835.1 Candidatus Bathyarchaeota archaeon | reverse complement strand
ATTTTTCTTTCGATATATCGGCTGTCTTGTTCCAGCAACTGTTTTATGAGCACTATACCAGCCTCGACCAAGCGCAGTCTTGTTTCTGTGCTTACTCCTCTTAGGCAACTCCCCGAGCATAATCTATACAATCGTATTTCTCCATTAAACCGTAAACCCAACGGACATCTTCAGCTTCACGTTTTTCTCTGGGAAGCGCCAGAAAAGCCGTTATCTTTGATTTTTCTAAGGGACTACAGGTGTTGAGGAGGTGGATTAGCATCATGGTTCGTTTTCCCTCCCAGATATCTCCGCCGATTTCTTTGCCGTACCTTGAATATTCAGCTACCAAGTTGAGAACGTCATCTTGAATTTGGAAAGCTACGCCCATGAAATAGGCGAATTGGTTAAAGCGGTCAAGGCTCTGTGAGCCTCCTGAACCGATGAGTGCACCGATGCGGCATGGGTGGATGCAGGTGTACCAGGCGGTTTTTTTCAGGGTCATTCGGAAGTAATCTGAGTCTGTTAAGTCGGTTACGTTGTCGCGCATCCAGCCTAACTCTATTGCTTGCCTACTTTTTTAAGACTAAATATGTGTGTTTCAAAACCAGCTACCTCGTCGACAGGTTTTAAGGGTGCCTTCTCAAACCATACTTTATCAACATCAATCAACGATACTCTGACAGATTCACCCAGCTTTTTCCCATCGGGCTCTTGGCCTTCAAGAAAAAGCAGCCTCTGAGTGGTCAAAACAAGAAGCCCTTCTTTACGTTCTTTAACGGTTACTCTCTTGCGTTCCTTCTTATCTTTGTCTTCCTCAAGGGTGACTTCAAAAGTTCCGCCGATAACCTCTCGAATGCCCTGCCACGAATCGACGACTTTCTCGTCTTTACGTAAAGTAAGAGTATCAACCCACGTCATGCTATTCCCTTCTGCACATTGGAGCGCTAAAATATTTATTATTTCGGGTTAAATCAAGACTGGGAGACGCAAACTTGGCTGTCAACTTATCTTTTGTTTAGTAGTTGTGTTAGAAAAGTCCCTATACCACAACAACAACCAAAGGGTTACGCTGATTATTGCTTTTTGGCATCTGAGTCTGGTTTGGGTTGCAGACAGTTGTGCACACCTACCACAAACAGTGTGTATGACGCAATTAGACCCGAAGAGTTCATGCGAATAAACCAATCAAGAGACAAACCCCCGTACACAGCGGATGGTAATCAGCGACATAAACGAGTTACTCAATGCATTGAAACAGTAAGAAATTAAAGCATTATCCAACTATCAGTCCAATTACAGGATGAATACCCTTGGCATTTTCCGTAACAAAAGCAGACGGCTCCAAACAACTATTTGATAAAGAAAAAATAGTGCAGACCTGTCTGAGAATGGGCGCAAACCGCGACGAAGCATTTCAAGTAGCAGAACAAGTGGAAAAAAGGCTCTACGAAGGTATAACGACACAGAAAATCCTTCAAACAATTTTCACTTTGATGCGTAAAAACAAACCCGCTGTCAAACACCTCTTCGACCTCAAACAGGGCATAAGCCTAATGGAGCCTAAACCCGAATTCGAAGTTTTTGTCCGCGTTCTCTTAGCTCACAGCGGTTTTCAAGTTAAGCCTAATACGATTCTCAAGGGGTTATGTGGGGAACATGAAGTGGATGCTATAGCTAGCAGAGATGGCTTAACTTATCTTGTGGAAGCAAAACACCATATTAACTACCACGCCCTGACCGGACTTGACGAGAGTCGAATAGCCCGAGCAATTATAGAAGACATGGCAGATGGCTACACACGTGGCGCAACCCGAATCAAAATTGACCGCGCCATAATAGTCACTAACACCAGATACTCAGAGCACGCCATAAATTATGGCAGTTGCCGCGGTATTTTGCAGGTAGGATGGGTTTCTCCTGAAGGGTTTGGGCTAAGAGACATAGTTGAGAAATACAAGTTGTATCCGTTGAGTTGCCTAAGAGGAGTAAGCACAGAAACAAGACTGCGCTTGGTCGAGGCTGGTATAGTGCTCATAAAACAGTTGCTGGAACAAGACAGCCGATATATCGAAAGAAAAATCGGGTTACCCCAAGAAACTGTTTTGTCCATAATGGAAAAAGCCAGACACACAACAGAAACATTATGGCAATAGGCTTTTGGATGGTTTGACCCCAATAAAAGATTGTTGAAGTGGACTGGGGGGATTTGAACCCCCGACCTCCAAGTGCAAGTCAAGCTTTCACACAAGCTGAACTACCAGCTCATGCCCTTTTGCTGTCTTTAGGTCCAAGTGGTGGCACGGGGCAACATAGAACTAACCAATCAAAAAACAGAACTGTTAGCGTTTGGTTGGTGAGTTATTGGGTGTTTAGCAGGGGGTTAGTTTGCAGTTCTCGCATTTGGTTCCGTCTCCAGGGCAGTGTGGGTGTCTTTGGGTTGGAGGAACACGAGCTTGAATTACAACGTAGTAGCGTCTTCGTCTGAGCATTATTAGGATTAGTATTGGGATGAGGATTGGAGCGAGCAGTAGGAGTATTATCCATAGGAAGAAGTAGTCTTCGTGTGGGGTACCTACGGGTATTACTTGGGAGTTTGTTGCTGTTCCCACCGTGCTGGTTATTGTGAGTACAACGACGTAGGTGCCTGCTTTGGCATAAATGTGTGTTGGGGAGATTCCTGTTCCGTTGGTGTTATCGCCAAAAGTCCAGCTGTAGCTTACTATGTCTCCTGAGCTGGTGCTTCCTGACGCGTCAAAAGTTACAGTAGTATTTGGCGCTACAAAGCTGGGCAAAAATGTAAAGCGCGCCTTTGTAAAGCTGAACGAGGCGTAGGCGGTTGTCTCGTCGTTGACTTGTATAGTATAGGAAACTCTGGTTTGGTAGCCTGGTGCAGTGGCTAAAACTTGGTAGCTGCCTGCTGCTATATTACTAAAAGTTACTATTCCGTTGCTTCCTGTAGTTAATGTGTGGCTTTCTGGGCCAGAAATTGATACGGTGGCGCCGTCGATTGGTATGCGATGCGAATCCGTGTACACTGTTACAGTTAGTGATGATGACCCAGCTGCATGACTCCCAGGAATAAGCAGACCAGATCCCATGAGTCCAAGGGACAAAAAGATGATAAGGAAGGGAATGGTGCTTTTGGTCATGCTTTTGTTTCCTATAGATTTCAGATATCTTTCTTAGTGGATTTAAAAGTTTTTTTTAAATCGTGCGTGTCCTGCACAGAATTATCTTTTGCCTATTTTTCCCCGTTTAACAAACAAGACAAAAGCTGCAAAGCAAATAGCTAGTGCAACTACTCCCCCGCCGGTAAACCCGTATTCAGGAGTCACAATCAAGCCAGAACCACCTGAGCCGGCGTCAGTATCACCCGAGACTGTAACAGGATTTTGTGGGAAGCCTTGAACGGACACAAGAACAACCACGAGTAAAAACAAAAGTGCTATTAGAACAATAAACAGTCGCCTGCGAAAAAGTAGGGTTGCAACTTTGCTTCGCATTAGCGCTCGTGAAATCTGCATTTTTCTACGAAGTTCTCCTTTCTGATTTATACACTGGCAAGCAAGGGCTATTTATGTTTATTTGTTCAACAGCTGTACACAAGATGACAACTCGGTTGTTTCTTTAAATATTAAATACTTATTGGTTCGCTGATATTTTTTGAAAAATATTTGAATTTGCCTTAAATTCACTTGAAAAAGATTTAGAATCTTTTCTTAACTGAGAAACTGTAACGCTTATTGAAGACTATGAACGCAAAAAAACACGCACCAAACGCAACCAACCCCCCAAGCGCATACTCTGGCACCACTATGAGTGTGCCGTTGCTGAATGCCGTTTTCAAAGCGTGTCCTTTGGCATCGGTTCCGTAGCAGAGGAACATGACTTTGCTGTTTTCAGTGGCTAAGCTGCTAAACTGCAGGTTTATCGTTATATTTTCGGCGTTATCTGGGTAATGCCCTTGATTATAGCTTATCTGCGGGATAACATAGTGGTCGTTGTAGCCGTAGTAGTCTGGTTCCTTGAAAGGTCCGCCGTTTGCTCCGTAGTAGCTGGGTGCTTCTTTTGTGTAGCCTGAAACTGATGTCTCGTTGATTGTGAGGGATTGAATACCTCCTGCTGCAGCTTCATTGCTGACAAGAACAATTACCTTTACGTCGGTGATGGGGAAGCTGTGTTCGCTGCCGCTGGCTGAAATTCTAAGTGTATATGTACCTGATTGCCCATTGACAACATAACCTGCAAACCATCCGCTTCCGCTGATTTCCTGCGAGCCTAAAACAATGACGAACATTGTTCCTGCAGACGTAGCTTGAAACCCTGCAGCTCCGATGGTTACAGCAAGAATTATTGAGATAGCGGCAATTATTTTCTTGTTCATCTATTTTTCAAAGAAAGAGCTCGTGAAAACGATTAAAACCCTGCAAATCCAATGACAAAGCGACTGTTTGATGGGTAAAGGCAGAATGCAATAAAATCCTCAATAAAAAATATGGGGTCAATGTTATCTGCAGTGCGAGCACACATATTTTTCCGAAAACGGTTCATTCCACGGTTTTTTTGTGGAAGCGGCATGGTTAAAAAATGGCTATACGCCCAACATTGTATTTAGCATCCACAGCATGGTCATAGTTGTAAGAAAAAGTTATGTACTTAGTTCTTTGCGGTGGTTTTGGGCGAGCGGTTCTTATGAACCTTGAATGCTACAAAGGCGCCAAAGCTTATGGCGAATGCTATGATTCCGCCAAGTGGGTATTCGGGAAGCACCATGATGCCTATCCCGTTAGCTACTGACTCGCTGCCTAAGTATTGCGGTGATGTTTCTTGGGGGTCTCCGCTAAAGACTGCCTTTACTAGTTGAGGACC
>JAMDCS010000134.1 GCA_023488835.1 Candidatus Bathyarchaeota archaeon | reverse complement strand
ATTATTATTATTATTATTATTATTATTATTATTATTATTATTATTATTATTATTATTATTATTATTATTATTACTTTTATAAAAATTTTCATTGTTTCGGAGGTAATTTTGAAAATAATAATTTTCATATTCTGTATGGAAGGTCCATTCAGCCAAGTTATGTTTCAACCTTTTTATTATTAAATCCTGATGAACTTTTCCCGTATAAGTAGGAATTTCCCATCCACAGTAAAACCCTCTGTCCCCTTCGTTCGAACCTAAAAAGCAGTGATTTAACTCTTTTCTGGTGGACATTATTGATTATTTTAATCACATTCAGGTATATAAATGTAATTATGACATCAATTCAGCAATTTCTTGTGAATTTAACAGACCACTCTTCAAGCCGAGAAAATGATTAACTAACCAGTGCAAGAGAAGCGATGCAAAAACTTAAAAATTAAAACAACCGCTTACGATTGAGAGTCATAAAATGCTCAATAACAGCAGTGAAAAAGAGATTATGCTCAGGTTAGCGCAGTCTCTTGCGCAATCTCTCATGAATGAAATTAAGTTTCAATCAAATATTGGACTTAAAGCTGGGACAGATGTACGCCCCTATGCAATAAGATATAATCTTCTTAGGGAGAAAATTAATTCTCTGGGAATAAAAGACAGCGAAGTTTTTCTTCCTGAATTAAGCCCAGAAATGGTTAACTCCAGATTTGGTCTCTCTTCAAACGATATTCAAAGAAATATTGCTCTTTTTGATGAGGTGGATGTTGCTATATCGCAAATGGTAGGATTCTTAAATGCTGTTCAAAAAAATTCCTTCAGAATCTTAACGGAATTAGAGGAATTTCTCTTTAAGAATCTAAGGAAAAATGTAATTACTTATCCAAATGAAGAAAAGGATATTCAAAACGTTATAGCTATAATGCTTAACTCAAAAGGCTATAGCTACCAGAGAGAGAAAGTTAGGATAAGCTACTCTGCCAAGGAGTTTATCCCTGACTTTACCTTCGAAGATTTAACCGCTGTATTGGAAGTTAAGTTTTGTAAGACTGACAAAAAAGAAAAAGATTTAGTGGACGAAATTAACGCCGACATTCTTGCTTATGCTACCAAATATGAGAATTTGACCTTCTTAGTTTACGATGTGGGCATTATCAGGGATACAGAATTATTCGCTAAAGATATAGAGAAAAACAATCCACGGATAAAGGTTCTGATAATCAAGCAATAGCGATTTAGTAGGATGTTAACTGCACCAGCCGACTATGAAATGGGGGACTGCCAAACTATCGAGTCGACCCCGAAATGAAAGGGTGGGGGGCTACCTGGGCTTATTTGGTAAAAGAAGACTAAAATAGGCTTATTCAGTGTTTGTTTAGGCTTCGATTTATGCGCGCGCGACTGTTTACCATGCAAAAGCCATAGGATAAGCAGTTGGATATTTGGAGCCTAATATCCAAACGTTGCAGAACGATAGAGGGGGGAGGTCGCTATTGATGTTTCAGCTGTTAAAAGCGGATTTCCCTAAGAGGGGTAGGTTTGTGATGGCTGATTTTACATGATTCCTCTTAGACGAAGAGCGTCATGAAGTAGCGAATTTCCGTCACAGCGGTAGCAGTGGTTTTGGGTGCCTGCTGGAACCTTAGCGTCATGTATTATCTTTGCTGCTTCAACCGCAGTCTCCACGTACCATTTGCTCGTGGGCGCTCGATGACCTTCAAGCTTTGACCCTGGATTGGGAGACCAAACAAAAGGAACAACATTCGCACCTATCTCCGCGAGTTCTTTCACACCCTTCAAGAAGGTTTCTCTAGGTTCTAGTCCCAGCACGAAAACGCCATACACGTTTCCTTCGCCAAAGACTTTAACTGCATCCCGAATGGAGTTGACGAATTCCTCGTGGCTGACGCTTTTGGATTTTCCGGGGCAAATTGCCTTGTACAGTTTTTCATCCCAGATTTCCATGCTAAACCCAATGGCTTGAATGCCTGAAGCATAGTACTTTTCGATTTCTTCTATGTTTCTTGGGGGTGAGGGAAGAATTGTGCCTGGAACACGGCTTAACCCTGCGTGCTCTTTTATGGATGCCACAATTTCCGAAACTACTTCTATTTCCTTCTGATGATTAAAACAGCCACCCGTGAGTAAGACGTGCCTAACGTTGCCTTCGGAAAAAGCTGCCTTGGCTACTTCTCCGATATCGTCGGTGTCCTTCTTTTTTAGGACTGAATTGTAGGTCTCTGAGGTTGATACCAGATTGCAGAATAGGCATTGTTCGCCTTGGGAGAAGTGGCTGCAATAGTTCTGGTAGCAGAAGAAGAGGCAGTCTTCGCCTCCAACTTGGCCGATTTTGACCATTCTGTTGTTGGAGGTTGTTTTCTTGCTGTAGAATTTGGGGCGGGAAAGCCATCTAACTGGGCACAGACTTTTCTGGCCATCGCTTAACATTAACTCGCCATCAGCAATGTCAACTAAATAGCGGGAGCAGCTGTTTCTCCTGAATTGAACAATGGAGCCGTCTGGAAGACCGAAGTCATCTGGCAAGGTGATGTTGGTGTGGTCTTCGAAATCCCAGCCGAAAAGACCGTGATTTTGCTCCTTGTACTTGCCGCCTACGTCTTTTAGGGCTTCTGGAGTTGCGTCTACGCCGTTTGTTAGCAGTTCAGCTTTAAGTTTTAGATATTCAAGTTCCATCTGTGGTCGTCCCTTGGAAATAACAGATATAGGTTATAGCACTGTTATATATCTTGTTTTGTTAACCCAGCATGTTATTTCCAAGGGACGACCACAGATGGAAGGAAAGCAGATGCACAAAATTTAAGCCTTCTATATAGCACACAGCTAGAAAAGAGCCAAAAAAACCTGCAAGCCAGCATCGCTGTACATTTTAGCCTCTGCCGTTGTTGAGCCTTTATATAAGGGGGGCTATAGAAAAAAATCGCAACTAAAAGGCAAGTAGCATAGAAAGCCTAAAAAAGACCTAAATTCCATTTGCAGTAGACCACAAAACCTGTCAGTAAAATAAAAAAATGGGGTTAGGTTTTAGAAGTTGCCCAGTGGGTTTCCGATGGGTAGCCAGCCTGTGCCAATGCCTATTAATGCTAGGATGAAGAATATGATGAACAGGATTATGACGGCGAATATCACTGCGATTATGCTTATTGCTAGGGCTTTGAGCCATCCGCAGTCGAAGAAGTGCTTTACCAACGCGAGCCAGATGATGAGCATTACGATGTAGGATATGATTACGGCGAATCCTGAGGTTACCACGTCTGCGAGGAAGAAGTTGAAGAAGTAGAACACCACTGTGCCGATGAGAACTATCCAGATGGCATCGGTGAACTTTGCGTTCTGTTTACCCGCTAAAAGTCTACCTGCAATCCACAGAAACGGCGCGACAAAAATCAGGTTAATCAGTATCGTGACAAGGAGGTCCACCAGTATTGCTGCTATGTCAAATGTCATTTTTTTTCCTTTCCTAAAATTCTGTATCTCTGTATCTTTGTGTTTGTTTAAAAATTTTTTGTAAGCGCCCACTCTGCAGGCTGCTTAGAGGCGGAATTTGCGGTTTTTCGCCGCCACGTCCGTGCCGAACTCTTTGGCTAACTGCTCCAAAAGCGCTCTCTGCTGGCTGGTGAGTTTTTCTGGAACCGAAACGCCGATGCGCACGTGCAAGTCGCCTTTGCCGTAGCCTCTGAAATGCGGCATTCCTTTTCCGCGTAGCGTTATGGTTTCGCCGACTTGCGTTCCCGGGTGAACTTTAACGGTTGTGGATCCGTCAAGGGTGGGTACGGAAATTTCTGTGCCAAGTGCTGCCTGCGGATAAGTGATGATGGCTATGTGCCAGAGGTCATCTCCTTCCCGAAGGAACTGCGGATGCTGCTTAACATGAACGATAACGTAGAGATCTCCAGGTTCCCCATTGCTGGCTGCCATTTCACCTTCGCCTCGCAAACGAAGCTGGTAGCCTTCATCGATGCCCATGGGAATTTTCACAGTGATTTTGCGGCGCCGCCTAACCAACCCTGAGCCATGGCAATTACTGCAGGGTGAATCGATGAGCTTGCCTTTTCCCTTACATGTGGGGCAAACGGAGACTTGCACGTATGTGGCGAAGCCTGCTTTGCGCATGTTCTGGATTTTTCCAGCTCCACCGCAACGTGGACAAATTTTTGCGGATGTGCCGGGGTTTGCTCCTGAACCGCCGCAAACTTCACATCGCTCGGTTCTTGGGATTTCGATTTCTTTCTCTGTGCCCCTTGCGGCTTCTTCGAGGGTGATTTCGAGGTTGTAGGCGAGATCTTGTCCGCGGTTGCGTTCTTCTTCGAATCCGCCGAATCCTCCGCCGCCGAAAATGCTTCGGAAAATGTCCCCAAAGCCCATATCGCGGAAAACCGAGTCAAAGTCTGCGCCTCGGAAAATGTCCTCAGAGGTGTAGCGTTGGTCAAAGCCTTGATGCCCAAGGTTGTCGTATGTTTGGCGTTTCTGGTCGTCAGAGAGCACTGCGTAGGCTTCAGAGATTTCTTTGAATTTTTCTTCCGCGCCCACGTCTTTGTTGCGGTCTGGGTGGAACTGCATAGCGAGTTTCCTGTAGGCGTCTTTGATTTGGTCCTTGGAAGCGCCTTTTTGTACCCCAAGAACTTCATAGTAATCTCGTTTTTCAGCCATACAGCTTTACCGTTAGGGCGTTTTTTTGAACTTTGATACAATGCTTTAGACTGAGATTTAAGGTATTTCCCCGTTTTCGGCTGGTTTTTTGGGGTAGGTGCTGGTCGGTTGGGAATGGAATGTAGGTCTTTTTCGTTGTTTTTCGCCTTTTTAGGATAGCTTGCCTTTAGCTGTGATTTTTTTCTATAGCCCCCTTATATATACCCTCAAC
>JAMDCS010000043.1 GCA_023488835.1 Candidatus Bathyarchaeota archaeon | reverse complement strand
TGACCTTAAAGCTTTAAAGGAAATCGCCAGTAAAGTACGCAAAATGTCCCTACGCGTTGAAATTGCAGATTAAGGTTGGCAAAACAGATGAACTTGGACTCTATCGGCGACTGGATTAGAACTCACTATACAAGCCAAGTAACACCTGAAATTGATGGTCAAGAAGTTACCCTTTTTGGGTGGGTCCAAGATATCCGTGACCTTGGCGGAATCCGATTCATCATACTCCAAGACCGCGAAGGAACAATCCAATTAACCATCCCCAAAAAAAGAATCCAGCCTGAAGTTTTAGCTAAATCCGACCTACTGCAGAAAAGGTTCAGCTTCGGCGTTAAGGGAAATGTTAAAAAAACCAACATGACGCCCAGAGGCATCGAAGTAATACCCAACGCCTTCAAGATTTTTAACATAGCTACTGAGCAACTGCCCATAGACATCACAGGCAAAACCCCTGCCCTTATTGAATCACGTTTAGACGCAAGACCACTCGACCTCACCCAAGAACGAAGCTTAGCCACATTCAAAGTTCAGCACACCGCGCTTGAAGCAATACGCAGCTTCCTTTTCGAAAAGAAATTTTTGGAGGTTCACACCCCGAGAATCATTGCCTCGGCAACAGAAGGCGGAGCAGAATTATTTAGTGTAGCTTATTTTGGGCAAAAAGCCTACCTTGCTCAAAGCCCGCAACTCTACAAAGAAGAGTTAACTTTGAGCTTTGAGAAGGTCTTTGAGGTTGGACCGTTCTTCCGCGCTGAAGAATCCCACACAAGAAGGCACCTTAGCGAGTTTACCTCGGTTGACATTGAAGCAGCTTTTGTGAACGCCACCGATGTTATGGCGCTTCTTGAACAAGTTATACACCATGCATGTACCGTTGTAAAAGAAAAATGCGCCAGCGAGTTATCGGTGCTAGGCTACAAGTTTGAGGTACCAGAAATTCCATTCAAGCGTTTAACTTACGACCAAGTCCTCGAAGACCTCAAAAAACAGGATGTTACGATTCCATGGGGCGAAGACATACCAACCGAAGCCTTCAGAGTCTTAGGCAAGCTTTACCCGTTCTTCTACTTCATAACTGACTGGCCTACACATGCAAAGGCTTTCTACATTAAACCGCACGAAGACAAGCCTGAACTGTGTGAAGGCTTCGATTTAATGTGGCGCTACATCGAGTTGGTTTCAGGCGGAACACGAATTTCCCAAAAAGACCAGCTAATCAACAGGCTAAAAGAAAAGGGCTTGAATCCTGAATCGTTCAAATGCCACCTGCAAGCATACGATTATGGAATGCCACCACACGCGGGATGGGGATTAGGACTTGAAAGGTTAACGATGATTTTAACTGGAAACAAGAACATTCGGGAAGTAACCCTGTATCCACGAGATAGAGTTAGGCTAACACCATGACGAAAAAGCCGGTTGCTCTCAGCGATCTATCCCCCTCTTTTTATAGGCAGGACTTTTACGCCCACTCCTATAAGGCAACTACCCTTCACTTATACATAGAATCAATTGTTAAGTGAATTTTGGTTAGCCAAAAAATTGGTTAAAATAATGAAAAATATGCACTTAAACAGTTAAAGCAGGCTTATGCTGCCATTACTAGTGCCCATTTTACTGAGCCGCAAGTTCTGCATGGTGGAAAAGTCTCAGTTTTCGACAAAGGGATGCGAGCTTTTTCTTTTTTGTCTTTACAGAAATGTTCATACAACCCTGATTCTGGGCATTTCTCGCCAGTTCGGTAAGATTTTTTAGTCGATTTTTTCGTTGCTGCTTTTTTCTCAGGCATGAATATCAGACAAGTACTCTCTTGGTATGGTTTAGCATTATAAGCTTTGCTAACTGCTCAACTCACAATTAAGTAATTAAACCGTGCTCAGAGGACTTTTCTGAGTGTTTCCATGTTGAAAACGGTGCTTGCACAACCGTTCTTTATCAATGGTATGCCTTGCCCAGTTACATTCATGCCGCTGAGAAGTGGACCCATAATTTTCATTTCTTCCCCACATGCAACCCCCACGATGCCCTCATATCGGCTGTTTTTGAGAATCTTGGGTATGCAGGAACCTCCGGGTAACAAGTAAACATCATAACCCTTCTTTCTGGCGAACTGGTCTGCCTTGTTTACCATGCAATCATCCGAGCAATGAGCACATGAGTACGATGGAGTTTCTGGGTTGAATGTTGCTTTGCAACGACTGTCCATGTATTTTCGGGAGCAATGGGGAAGGAAAATCGCTCTCTTTTTGGTTTGTAAAAATCTGCCCCTTTCCATGCTGTTAATTGCTTGTAAATCAATCAGGTCTTGAAGCAAAGCAACCGCGTCCGAAAGGTTCAGTCCTGTTGCTTCTTGAATTTTGAATTTGAGTATTAAATCATTGAGTGTTTTTAGGAAACTTTTGTGCATGCCCTTTTGGTAACTAATCATGGCGATTTCGGTGAAGAAGAAGCGTGGGACCTTTGAGAGGTCGAAGGTGAATTTATAGGGCATAACTTAGCATTAGCAACGTGCGTGCTTAAAAAAATTGCTCATTTCTGGTTAAGTTTTGCCTGAATTACGTTTGTCCAGTTTTAAGCCTAATAGCTCTCGGATGGACTTGAGGTCTTCCCGCAACCGTTTCACTTCTGCCTCAAGGTCGCTGGCTCTAATCTCAACATCCTTCTTTAAGTCCTCAAGGCTGTTCTGCAACTCAGGCGTTGAATCAAGCATTTCCAGCTTCTGGTGCAGGTTGCTAAGGTTTTGTTTAAGACCCACCTGGATTTCTCTGAGTTTAGCAAGTGACTCTTCCATCGTTGGCTTTTCTGAAATTGTGTCGGAGTTAGCCATGTTCAGAGCCTTAAAAAGTGAAAAAAGAAGGGTGAGTGTTAGATGCTTATTTGGAACATTAAGCGTTCAACGAGTTCTTTGTACCTGTTCCGAATAGTAACCTCAGTTACCTGTGCAATTTCGGCGATTTCTCTTTGTGTCTTGCGCTCGCCTGTTAAGACGGATGCAACGTAGCTTGCTGCGGCTGCTATGCCTGTTGGTCCTCTGCCTGAGGTTAGTTTGAGTTCTTTGGCTGCAGCTAAGATTTTGTGGGCGATTTCCTCTACTTTTCCCTGCATTGTAAGTTGGTTGGAGAACTTTGTTATGTATTGGCTTGGTCGTAGGGGTGGGATGGAATAGTTTAGTTCTCTGATTAGGAAACGGTAGCTTCGTCCAACTTCTTTCTTGTTAACTGTTGATGACTGAGAGATTTCGTCTAGGGTTCGGGGTAAGCCGCATTGCCTGCAAGCCAAATAGATAGCTGCTGAGGTAACCCCTTGAATTGACCTGCCGCGTATGAGGCGTTCTTTTACTGCTTTACGGTAAATAACTGAGGCTGTTTCAAGAATGTTCTTTGGAAGGTTTAGGTTATTAGAAATCTTTGTGATTTCGGAAAGTGCAAACGCCAGGTTCCGCTCTGTTGCGTCTGAAACCCTGATGCGCCGCTGCCATTTCCGTAGACGGTACACCTGTGCTTTTTGGCCTGGTGAAAGGCTTTTGCCGTAGATGTCTCGGTCATGCCAGTCGATTGTTGTTGACAATCCTTTATCATGAATTGTGTACGTTAAGGGTGCCCCAACACGAGTTCTCTTGGACCTTTGCTCATCATCAAAAGCTCTCCATTCTGGTCCACGGTCGGCGATTTTTGCCGCCACAACGAAACCGCAGTCCATGCATACTATTTCGGCGCATTCATAATCGCGCATAAGTCGGGTGCTGCCACATTCTGGGCATGACTGAACTTTGGCTGGTTCCGCTTTTGATGCAGTTTGGTCTTGTGCTGGTTCAACTGGTTCATGTAACTTGCTAGCTCTACTCATCATCTTTTGCTCCGTTTTGTTTTCGAGAGAAGCAAGTATACCGGTTTATTCACTATTTTCTCAGGTTCCCTAATGGTTGGTTTAATCACTACATAAGGGGCTGAAACTGGACCTATAATATCAAAAACTTTACCGACAACATTTAAGTTTTCATCGATAACTTCAAAGCCCATTTTCGGGGGATTTTCTGCTTTTACCACAATGTTTCGCGATGGAGTTACATTTGAAACCTTGCCCAATCTTTGCAAACGCAATTCCCCTCTCGAAAAACATGTAGGAACCCGTAACAGTTTATATAAAGTTTTCTAAGTGGTTTAAAAGCGGAAAGTACAAGAATTCCCTTTTTGGCAGAAAGATTCTTAAATAAGAAGTGTGGATAAGACTGTGCCTTAAAAGGGTGAGGCTAATATGTCTAAACCATTCTATGTAAAATATGAAGTACCTAAAGAAATCGTAGATGCAGCCTATGAAGCCCTAACGATTGCTTCAAAATCAGGATCTGTTAGGAAAGGAACAAACGAGGCAACAAAAGCAGTTGAACGATCACAAGCAAAACTTGTGGTAATAGCTGAAGATGTTGACCCGCCAGAAGTTATAGCGCACCTACCACTACTCTGCGACGAAAGAAAAATTCCATACGTATTTGTTCCAAGCAAAGAACAGCTCGGCAAATCCATCGGCATCGATGTTCCATGTGCAGCAGCATGCATCATAAGAGAAGGAGAAGCAGCAGGATTACTCAAAGAAATCGTCACCAGAATCGATCAGGTTAAACGAGGAACTCAGTAATGAGTAAAGACGCAGCTGAAGAACTTATTCCATCAGAAGTTATACAAGTCATCGGTCGCACAGGCGTAACTGGCGAAATCACACAAGTCCGCGTCCGCATCATGGAAGGCAAAGACAAAGGAAGAATCATCACACGCAACGTTAAAGGACCAGTAAGAGCACAAGATATTCTGATGCTGCGAGAAACAGAAAGAGAAGCAAAGAAAATCACACGATAAAATAACCTGGAGAATTTGTCATGCCAAAACCTAGAAAATGTTCGTTCTG
>JAMDCS010000063.1:2272-4943 GCA_023488835.1 Candidatus Bathyarchaeota archaeon | reverse complement strand
CGTTGCAATATTATGGATGATAACGCCAAAAAAGGCAAAAGAGCAGGAATAATCGTTGCCGCCGAAGGTTTCGGCGACTCAAGCAAATTAGCGCAGGAAATGCAGCAGCAAACGGAATCCGAAGTTAGGCTCTCCATTCTTGGCTATGCGCAACGCGGAGGAAGCCCAACAGCGCGCAGCAGATTATTGGCTAGTTTATTCGCAGAGAGAGCTGTTGAATTGATCTGTGAAGGAAAAGGCAACATGGCTGTTGGATTGCAGAAAGGTGCAATCACTAGTCTTGAGCTAGAGAAGTCAGCTAACAGTCGAAAGCATTTAGATTTGCGGTTGCTGAAAGTTGCAGAAATGCTCTCGATCTAAACCCATCTTCTTTGGCTTTTTAAATTTTCAAGTTTACAATAGTGATTCGTAGATTTTGATGGTTTGTTCAGCGACCTTCCGCCAAGTGAAATACTCAAGCACCCTTCTCCGACCGTTCTCGCCCCAATTCTTTGCTTTCTCAGGATTCCTTAGTGTTTCCTTTATGCCCCAAGCTATGTCCGCTGGGTCTTCACCATTAATGTGCACGCCATTCTGGTCTGTGCCGCCGTTCACGACTTGTTCTTTGAAGCCAACCGTGTTTCGTGCACCAACTACGACAGGTTTCTCCATAGCCATGGCTTCTAAACTGACAATTCCGAACGGTTCGTAGATTGATGGGAAAACGCATACGTCTGAGGCTGCGTAGTGGAGGATTCTTTCTTTTTCTGAGACGAAATCGAAGCGGTAAGCAATGTTGTTTTTAATGTTTAGTCTTTCAGCTGTTTCCTCGATGTCGTTTTGTTCGTCGCCTTTGCCTAAGATAACCAGTTTGGTATTGGGGTATTCTTTGAGGACCATAGGCATTGCCTGCAGCAGGTTGCGCACGCCTTTAACCCAAGTAAGTCTTCCCACGAAGAGTAGCATGTTCCAATCGTCTGGAATACCATATTTCTTTCTAATTGCGGCGACTTCTGGTTTTTGAACGTTAACTGGGTCATAGCGGTCAGGGTCCACACCGTTCCAAACGACGCTTATTTTGCCGGGTTGCCAACCGTGCTTTACGAGGTCTTCTTGCATGGCGTAGCTTACCGTTATTATTTTGTCTGAGTTTTGAGCCATGGCATTTTCAAGGTGAGATACAACTTCAGATCCTTGTCCGCCGCTTCTGCCCCACTCCGTACTATGCGTGTGAAAGACAACTGGGATTTTGGTTTCATTCTTGATTACTAAGCCTGCGATGCTACTAAGCCAATCATGACAGCAGACTATGTCAAAATTGTAGTTTTCTTTTTTTATTAAGCCGTTGATGAATTTGGTTGCGCTTAGGATGTTGTAGATGAAGATGTCGTTGAAGAGTTTAATGTTGGTGCCCCATTTTTTGAGGTCATCAACCACGAAGAAGGGCCAGATGTTGCTTGCATCTGCTATTTGTGGCCTGTGAACTTCTACACCCTTCATTATTTCTCTGGTTTTTAATCCATTATTGTTTAGTGTGAAGACTGAAACGTCGTGTCCTATGTCAACGTATTGCTGGGTGATGTTTTCGGCGTATGTTCCTAAGCCGCCGACGAGTTGAGGTGGGTATTCATAAACGAAAAAGCCTATTCTCAAAAAAGTCACCTGTAACTTGCTTTTATCTATTGTTTGAAGGATATTTATAGTTTAAAGAACTCAAATGCAGGTTTGGACTGTTCAAAGTGTTTGGTTCCAATAGTAAACCCTTGAATAGTTGCCTTCAAGCGGATACTTTGGGTCACTGTAAACTATATCTAAACGTAAACCAAACTCTGACAACAATTGCCGCGTTGTGTTCCAGATTTTCGGTGAAAGCTCGTCTGGCCCCCAATACCAAATCTTGTCGTCTGGGCGCCGCATGCCCCAGCCATAGTTTTCTGGCAGAACAAATGCTATTTCACCGCTTGAGGAGCCATGAGCGATTTTTTTCGTTTTTATGTCATTCCAGAAGTTTTGCAGTGCCAAAAAGTGCTCGTCTTTCATGACTCCGTATGAATTGGAGGTGTCGTTTTGGGGATAGTTGAAAATCACTATGTAGTTTGCTCCAGCGGCGTACGCCATCTGCATCTGCTTATAGATTTCCTCGCCCGTGTCAAGGTACGGCGGCTCATCATACTTCCAAGTTATCATCGCTCCCCATTCTTTGTTTTGCATTGTTGCAGCTCCCCGTACTAGCGCTATGTCTTGTTCAACTGAGGCGTTCCAGCCAAGTTGAGTTAGAAGAACATCCCAGCCACCTTTGTATGTGTACCAGTAAAGGGCATAGTCGGAGGTAAAGATTGGAATTGAGTGGTTTTTCAATACCTGCAGGTCGCTGTAACGTTTGAATGAATCAACGTACACTTTTGCGGCTGAATCATAATCGCGGGTTAAATTACCATTAATGACTTCATTTATTGCTTGGGCATGGTTTTGATAAAGCGATGAGTTTTCAAATCGTCGCACGTATGAATAGAAAAAGTGTGCCCAATCATGATTTTCGATGTCTAGTTGTATTCCGCCCGGTTCATCATAGTAGTAGATGCAGATGGCGTACGCCGCTGGAGCAAACTACATAGTGATTTTCAACTATCCCCAAAACGACACCTCCAATTCATACGGAGTCATGAAAGACGAGCACTTTTTGGCACTGCAA
>JAMDCS010000063.1:897-2262 GCA_023488835.1 Candidatus Bathyarchaeota archaeon | reverse complement strand
TAAAGCGATGAGTTTTCAAATCGTCGCACGTATGAATAGAAAAAGTGTGCCCAATCATGATTTTCGATGTCTAGTTGTATTCCGCCCGGTTCATCATAGTAGTAGATGCCCAACATGTGGCTGCCAAATCTCTGCGTGGAGTAATCGAGCCAGGGTATTTGCCAAGATTCGTTTCGGTCAAACCAGCCGAAAAACACGATAATGTCTAATCCTTTCTCGGTTGCGTAATCGGCAATTTCATTTAGGCTGGTTTCGTTTTTGCTGATGGGTCCAGACTGGATTACTAACAGGTTAGTGTAGTTTTTGACTCTGTCGATGAGGAGTTTGGCTTCGGCAGTGGTGTTTCCACAGAAGGAGACGCCAACATGGAAGGGTTTCTGGTTGCTTTCATTCATGGCTGGAAAACCGTAGTTAACAAAAACAGCGACTAAAACTGTCAGTACCAATATTGATGTTGCCGCTAAAATTATCGCTTGTTTCATTAACCCAAGCACTCACAGTCTTAGCTCTCTAATGCGGATTTTGTTTATTTAATTTTCTGAAGTGCATCTGCCAGGCATAAATATGCTTTTATTTGAAGAACGACGAGTTTAAGTGAGGTGTAAAATTTGAAGTCGGCATTACTAATTTATTTTTCAAGCACAGGAAACACCCAGAAAGTCGCCTATGCCATCAAAGAGGGGCTCGAATCTGGCGGAATGCAGGTTGATTTGAAGAAGACCCAAGAAGCAGCTGAAGTTGACTTTTTTGGTTATGATTTGGTTTGTGTGGGTTCGCCCTCGATTGAGTGGCAACCAGCTAAACCAATGGCTGATTTGCTGAAGGCTAAACTGTGTGAGTGCTTGGGTTAATGAAAGATTAAGCCGTCTGCACCAAAAGTTGCAGGCAAAAACGCGTTGGTTTTCTGCACTTATTCTGGTCCACATACGGGCATTGATGAGGCAACTCCTGCTGGAAAAACCATGAGGCAGTACTTTGAGCATTTCGGCTTCAACTTTGTGGGCGAATGGTATATTCCAAGCGAGTTTCATGGCCGAGAAGACCTGAGCACCATGGGCAGGCTCGGCGACATCAGAGGCAAGCCGACGGCGGATGAGTTGGCGAAGATTAAAAAGGACGCAGAACAAATAGCCAAGAGCCTGTAAATACGAAGTGGTTGGTATGGTTAAGACTGTTGATTTGCCCTTGCGGGTTCATGAGGATTTAGTTAAAGTCTCTGAGGAATTGTCGTTGATGGCAAAAAAGCCCATTTCGACTTCGATGGCTGTTGATTTGTTGATGGAAATTTACCGTGCGCACCTCAACAATCCATGCGCGCTGGATGCTTTTAGCCAGCAACTTAAAAGCTTAAACATCATGTCACCT
>JAMDCS010000063.1:0-887 GCA_023488835.1 Candidatus Bathyarchaeota archaeon | reverse complement strand
ATGAACCAATCAAAACACAAACGGCAAAACGCAAAGCGAAAACCAAAAAACAGTAGCCACAGTCAGTTTTTCATCTTTCGAGTGTTTTAACATGTGTTGGCTAGAAAAAACGCCAATACTGACCTACCCATCTATAGTTTCTGCATCGTATCTCTATTTAGGCTCCAAACATGCCCAAACAATTCAGAGGCAGAGCCACCGAAAGCTCTAAATGCCCTCGTAACCGTGTTTTTCCAGAAATGGGCCGGTAGATCAGTCTGGTATGATCGCCGCGTTCGCAACGCGGAAGCCGCGGGTTCAAATCCCGCCCGGTCCACTCGCCTTGTCAAGAATAGATACTTTGTTGAGGATTTTCTTGGAACCAACAGAAGATGACAGTGATAAGATTTGGTATACTATCGAAATCCCTGATTTATAATTTTAATTGGTTTATTCATGTTTTTCCGTTTTCTTTTTCCTCGAAAGTACGTTGGGTAAGTGCATAAGGATCATAGCCAGTGGGCAAATTAGAAAAGCGAGGAAACCCAAATACGCGTTTCCAGGGAAAACTGCAATAAGCCCAAATACAACGAGTATCGGCAAAACAGACATAATGTGTCGCTTACAAGTCTTAAGGTTCTTTGCTTATAACATTCGTCGGACAACTTGTGAAGGCGTATAGAACAAAAATTAGATCAATGCTTCGAAAGATAAAACAGCAAATTTGAGTCAGTGATTCGGCAAAAACCTACCCTGCTGCAACCATAAATCGCGGATTAACCGCCAAAATTTGTACTATTCGATCACAAGTATTGTCCGATGCATAGTATATATGGCGAAAGCATCGGAGTACGAGAAGGGTTGAGTGACACGAGCATACAATTTAGGGCCTTACCAAAAAAAAGTAG
>JAMDCS010000009.1:4530-4968 GCA_023488835.1 Candidatus Bathyarchaeota archaeon | reverse complement strand
CACTGTTAACGCTTAGCATACCGTAGGGTGTTCCGTTTTGTAGGACTTCGATTGTGTAGTGTCCGCTAAAGGTAGTAACATCGCCAACAGTTGCGCCTGGTAAGTATGCACTTAGGTATTGCTGTGCTTGGGTTTTTGCTTGGTCAACTGTTACGGTTGGTGTTCCTGTTGTGCCTTGGAGCCAGTTACAGAATCCTCCTCCGAAACTGTATTGTGTGTTCCACATCATGTTAGGTCCTGGTTCAGGTGTAACTATTCCAGTCGCTTTGTTGATTAGCAGTTCGAATGCTCCGTTGCCAGTGCTTACTTGAGTAACTGGTACGTAGAAGTTGTTGGTGTATTCTTCGATCTCTTTTACTGCCAGGTCAGGGTTGTTTAACGATGCGATATAGGTCTTTGCTACTTCGGCTCCTTGAGTTATTGTCAGAGGAGTTGCAG
>JAMDCS010000009.1:0-4520 GCA_023488835.1 Candidatus Bathyarchaeota archaeon | reverse complement strand
TGGATACGGCGGTATGGGAATGGGCATGTGTGGTCGCTTCTAGTAAGGGATGGCTCCTTGAGTTATTGTCAGAGGAGTTGCAGTTGTTCCAGTTGTTGGATATCCTGCGCCATTACCCCATCCGCTGCTTCCCCAGCATCCACCCCATCCACCATATTGTTGCGGATTAGTGTAGCTTGGTGTGTAGAGCGTTGGTGTCTGAGTGTTAGTTTGAGTTACTGGTGCCAAAGCCTGTAGCGATGAGCTAGCCTGGTTGGCTACAGCTGCCGGTTGATTAAACGCCGGTGCTTGTATATTCCACCCTCCTAAGGCGAAGGTTGCAGCTACCGTTGCACCCACACTAACGAGCGCCAATATTGCAAGGATTGATACTAATTTCCAAGTTTTCAGTTTTATTTCCTCCATTTATTCTTCATTTAATATTATATTATTCGAATGATTTGATAGTTCGGTGAAACAATCGTGAAACAGACTGAAACAAACCCTAAAACACCCAAAACAAGGTTTCTTTTAAAATGGATGTTTAGCAGCTCCTTACATATATAATAATATTCTAATGTTACTTATAGGCATTGTGGTACCCCAACAAACAATATTCCAATCAAACCTAAGACAAAGCTAAACTAAGTCTAAGACCAAGAAGCCATCCCTTACTAGAAGCGACCACACATGCCCATTCCCATACCGCCGTATCCATACCCGTAAGAGCGACCGTACTGGGCTTCTCCGTTTGGGTAATAACCTTGCTGAGGAACTTGAGAGTAACCGTCATAGCCACCTTGAGACATTTGACCTGCAACTCCGCGAGCTGCACTGGCTTGAGCACTTGCATATTGAGCAAACGCAATCCCAGCAATAGCCACTACCACCACAGAAAGCGCAATCAGCAACACTACGACTTTTGTGTTAACCATTCATTTTCACCTCAAGTATACTATGGGCATGCAGAGGAAAGATAGTTCGCTGATACAGTACTAAAACAAAACTGAAACAACCTACCATAGGTTAGAACTTTGAAAAACATCAGAAAGGAACATCCAAAACCTTTAATTCTCTAATCTTAGAGTGCTATTTTGTGCAAAAGTATCCGCTTATAATCTTATTTGCAATGATTACGGCTATTATCGTGTTACTGATTGTTTCCGTATATTTGCTGGTTAGCTACCAACCTGCGGGTACAAACGATTATTGGAACAACTATTGGGGCAATATGGATGGCATGATGAGCGGTGGCTCAACTGCCAGCCCTGGATTACTTCCATTCATATTAATTGCATTAGCTAGCATATTATCTGTTGGAACAGTCTTCTATTTTGTGTATTCGAGAAAAACGAAAGCTAACACAATAGAAACGGGGTTTACCACAACAACCGATATAAAAAGCTTGACCGCTCTAAAAGACACTTCCAGCGCCACAGATCCCAGACCTTTTGACGTTTTTCTTTGCTACAAAAAGAGCTCTGGAAGAGATTTTGCGGATCATTTAAAGACGGGTTTGGAAGAAAGCGGTCTCCATACATTTGAGGATTGCAGAGATATCCCTCAGACTGTTGACACAGAAGATGGTTGGGCTTGTGTACGGGATAAAGCATTGGAGCAATGCAGATATTTTGTTCTTATCATGACACCCGGGTTTAACTTATCTTCTGAGCTAATAAAAGAGATAGCAATGGCCAGGAGAATTGGAAACAAAACATTTGTCTACTTTAGGCATCGAAGCATGGGCAGAAACATAATGGTTAATTTAGAGAACGAGGTTTTGGACATTGGAAAGCTCGAACAGGTATCCTTTGAATCCAAAGAAGAACTGTTACGATTAGCTCACGGAATTCTCATAAAAACAAAGCCCTAGATGGTTAAAAAATAGAGCGTGCGCTTGGTCTTTTGCCTGGTCTGCTTTTTAATGAGGTCAGCGCCCTACTAGTGGTAACTCCCAAGTGAATTTGCCAAAAGTTAAATAATTAACAATCAGGTAACTAAACGATCATGAGAACTCACGCATGTCGCTAATACCAACAATCTCAAATATTTACATTGGAGCACTAGCAGCTAACGTTCTTTTTCAATTTAGGCCGGTTAGCCGCGTACACCCTTATCGGCGCCACAGTAGCCATAATTACCGGCGTATTCGGGTGGCTTGTAAATGAGACTTCCATGTCAAATACGCAACAATATTTTTCTTACATTTTCGGCGCAGTATCCATTGTTGTAGGAGCCGTTTTGCTTCGCAAAAGCTTTTCGCCAGCAGATTCGTGCAATTGCGAAATCAAAAAAAATTCTGGTTGCGCTAAAACTAAAACGTATAAATTTTTTGACTTGGGAGCGTTTTCCCTCGGTTTGACTAGAGGGCTTGTTTTATGCCCTCCGTTGGTGGTTCTTCTGGTAATGTCGATTTCAACTGGGGTTCCAGCTGATAGTTTTGTCTTGGCAGTGTTATTTGGTTTAGGAACTACCATATCGCCGATATTGCATTTAGGCGGCGCCACAGGTTGGCTACTCAGCAAAGCGCCTTTATTCCGAAAATGGATAGCCCTGGCCGGTGCTGGACTGCTTATAATTCTGGGGATTTTCACTATAGTTAACGCAGTATTATCGTAGTCTAATAGGAAAAAGTGAAGGAATGATTTGCACAGAACACTGAAACCACTAACACGCCGATTAAGGCGGAAGTAGTTCTTGGTTTTGCCTCTTCACTCTATCCCCAAGTCGTATCCGCAAAAAACACAAACATCCACATATTCTTCTGGCAAATTCTTTCTACAATTAGGACATATTGTTGATGAGGCAAGCTCTTTGGGGATTATTGTTAATTCTTTATAATAGCCCTTATTTCTACCATTATAACGAATTGATAGAATAATGGTGACCAACGATAAACAAGCGCCCAACACTACTATAAAAAGCAAAATATTGCTAACAATTACCATGCCAACCAAAAAATGAGTGACCAGATATAACCAAGAAATTCCAGAAACAACTAATACGATAAACGCTAAAAATACTCCATTCCTAAGGATGTTTATCTTTCTCTTCGTTTCTTTAATCTTCGCGAGGAGATAGTCATCTTTTAACTCTTTAGACAAGCCTATCACAACTATTGCTCATGCGAGATAGTTTAATTTTATGGATTAATAAAATATTTCCAAACATCAAGAAAGAGTTACGTGCTGCCTGCGCAGTTCTTGGGCTTCCAGGAATAACTTATTCTTTCTCAGCTCATTTATTGGCCGTGTTGGTAAAAAGTAATTCTGATAGGCAGGGTCGTAATCGACTGACTTATTCATTGAACATGGTCACCGTTGACATAGCCTGCGAAGCCCTTACGCGGAACCTCTTTTAAATCAATCACTTTGAGTTTAGTAGGTCTATTTTTTGTTTCCAGATTTCCCCCCAGAATCTCATTTAATGCAGAATAGTTGTTTTCCATGCTTTGTGTTAGGAAGTATGTTTTGCCATATTTTTCGCCTGTCGAAAACACTATTCTTTTTTTCTCAAGAACTTCAAGATGGTGTTTTACTGTTTTGTAATTGACTTTAAGTTGAATTGCTAGCTGGTTTGCATTCTGAGGAGTCTTATGTATTGTTTTAATTATTTTTACGCGCGTTATCCAGCCTCTAGGACTATTTATTAAAAAGTCCAAAAGGTACTTAGCGCGTACACCAGAATACAAATAGCTCATCCCCTTAAAAGCTACTATTTTTCTTCCTTTATTCTAGTTAGGCGAAGAGTGTTTAGAAGAAGCAGCATAGTAACTCCGTCATCACCCGAAGCAACAGTAAACCATAAAGGAACAAGTCCCATCAACCCCAAAGCACCAAGCATCAATTTAATGATGAGTGATGCGGCTATATTCTGCTTCGCTATTCCCACAGTTTTGTTGCTTAATTTAATTAAGTAGGGTATTTGCGCCAACTCATCTTTCACCAGTACAACGTCTGCCGACTCTAAAGCTACATCTACACCTCCGCCGCCCATAGCAATACCGACATCCGAAGCAGCGAGTGCTGGGGCATCATTAACACCATCTCCAACCATTGCCACCAAGCCCTTATTGGACTTCATCTCTTCAACAATTCTCAATTTATCTTCTGGAAGCAGCTCAGCATGGACTTCATCGACCTTGAGGATTCCAGCAATTTCTTTTGCAATCTCTCGTTTATCTCCTGTCAACATAGCAGTCTTAATTCCACCATTCTTGAATGCTTGAACCGCCTCAACAGCATCTTTTCTTACGTCATCAATTAGGCATATGGAAGCTATCCCAGCTTTTTGTACAGCGACACATACGGCAGTGTGTTTCTCATTCTCGTACGCTTCCTCAATTTGGCTGCAGTCGCAAGCATACTCCCGGAGGAGCTCCATATTTCCAACCGCAACATGATAACCATTAACAAAGCCTACAATGCCTTTACCTGGAATCTCATTTACATCAGTTACCTTGAGTTTGGAGAGGTCGATTTTCCTTTCAACTGCCTCCCTAACGATTGCTGGATCTACAGGGTGGTTCGATAATTGATCAA